>JAQULX010000398.1 GCA_028718465.1 Dehalococcoidales bacterium
AGCGTCCAACGCACTCGTATAAAAGCCAGTGAGGCTGTCAACGGCGATATTACATTATCTGATTTTTTACTTGGCATGGAAAGCTGGAACTTATTCCCCGCAGGGAGTGAAATATATAAGATAAAAGGACTTGAAGCTAATCAGGCAATTGCTGTAATAGATAAGGATGGCAACATCCATTATGCTAAATATTATAAGCGGTTTAGCCAGTAGCTTTTGCTCCTCGCACCTTTTATGGAACAATTTGCTTATTTCCCCGTCTGATAAAAGTAGGAAGGGTAATATTTTATGAAGGACTGTCTGATGAAAAGAGCAATTCTGATTGTATTTATGCTAATCTTATACCTTAGCACTTCTTTATATGGCTGTGTATCAACAACATATGAACCTGTCTCTTCCGCCACAGCACAGTCACAAACCTCAGAGAACACGATGTATGTTCCTTCGTATACTTTATCTCAGACACCGGAAAATACACCTGACACTACAAAAGACAGTGGTGCGCAAAAAAGCATCAGTAAAGTTCAGTCAGACAAACCACCAAAATTGACAGTTAAAGCCGGTAGTACTGAACTGTCTGCTGTCCTTTGCGGATATTCCTGGTCTATTGATAATGGCGATGGAACCAGCATGGGCATTGACGCATCTTCACCAATCCCTCCGGAATGCGTAAAATACCAAGTGGCAAATCCCCCGGTTATTGAGCATGATTCGCCAGTGACCTTATACTTTGAAATAGAACCATATGAATGCATATACCACATATGGGAGGATAACGAACCTGTTTTCGAGCAATCTATAAGCAATTTTACAATTATTCCGGACAGGGATGGATTGATCATATATGAAGTAATCGCGCGGTGGGAAGCAGGTAGGGCAGCATATGCGTTTGCAGTCAGAATTGAACCTGAATATCGTTACAACAATGAGCCTATACCTGCTGAAAATATTGAGAAAATTACGGTCTCAGAATACATATTTGATGAAACATATGATTATTACAGCAGGCTTGAAAGCAACACAGCAACTATAACTGATCCCACTGATATAAATGTTTTTGCAGAAATCTACAATTCAAAGGAGATGGAAATCGGTGCTGTCTACGATTTGCGTTACAACAGGGATATATTGCAGATTACCATGAAAGACGGCAATGTTCTCAGGTTCTCTCTTAACTATAATGAGAAGAACATTAATTTTTATGATGATGGCGGATTCCGGTTTTTCATAAATGATCAGCAGACCAGCCTTCTGTTCAGCCGATTGCTGACAAAGGCTATGCTTGAAAATAATGCGCCTGTGCCGGATGAAGTAATGCCTGCAGCTATGCCGGATGATTTTGATTTTATTGTCACATATGGTTTGGGCGGCATGAATGTAATGGATACATTCAAAGGTGTTTACACCAGGGACTTGATTGAAGCAGGCTCTGCAGATGTACCATTACAACTGTCTCAGCAAGAGATGATCCAAATATATTCTGAAATGAAAAAGATAAACATAATGAAATATCCATATACTTATTCGCCTTTGCGAACAGTTGACTCCGGTTTATATGATAGATCACATGTTGACCCTTACTATACTTATAGCCTGAAGCTGCGCATAAACGGCCGGTATAAAGAAATATACTGGAAAAATGAAAATTATTCAGTTATAGGCCATTCAAATAACTTGAAAGAAATGATCAGCAGTATTTTTTCTATTGTAAATGCAAAGGAAATCGTTAAGAGCATGCCGACACCAAGGGGTGGCTATGATTGATATTTATGTTTAAGCAACTCCATCGGCCTTTGTAAATTGGATATACAAGGATGGGTTAGACATGCCAAACTATAAAAAGCCAATATTCTGGATTATTATATCAGCAGTTATTGCTGCAGGAGCAGTCAGTATTGGTTTAATAGCTGATGAATGGAATAACAGCCCAAAAAACAGCAATCCTGCACTCAATAATCAAAGTACTGTTATTTCTGCAAATGGATTGAATAATATTACCACAGATATTGACCGCACCAACCTTGACGCATGTGTCACTGATGCAATTATTACTGCAAACAGCGGCCGGCATCATAACGGTGATTTTGCTGCCGAAGCTCACACTGTATTCAAAATTGCAGAAGACGGCAGCACAACAACAGTCTTTGGGATAGCTCTTTATTTGGAGTTCAAATATGATGATAATACATTTTATGAAACAGGCGGAAGCCATATGCCAATAGCCGCCACCTTTAAGAAAAATGCAAATGGCACTTATGAGCTTGTGGAATACTGGAGACCAGGTGCCGGCTCGAATTTTGCTCCATCTATTAAAAGTAAATTTCCTTCTGATATTTATGAAAATGCCATTGATACACAAAATTATGTTGTAGCACATGTACATGCATGTTATGAGAAGGCAATTGAGTACAGCAAGGTCAATATTGACGCAGAAATTGCCAGGCTTATCGAAACGATCATCTCGTCGCCTGCACAAATGTCAAATCCGCAAGCATATATCGATGAGCATATAGGTGAGTACCGGAAGCTTACCTATTGTAGTAAATATACCCTTAGATATTGCTTCAACCAATTTGAAAAGGGTGACATGACTAATCTTACCGGGCATATAATGGCTGCTGCCTGCCGGGATATTCTCGGTAATGAGGACATTGACATATTAGTTAACAATGGCCAGGAATGGTATAACGCTTACAAGAAGCATGTAGTCAATCTTTCCGAAAAATACGGTAAGGATTATATGAGTAAAAACCTGCCTGGTTCCTGGACACTTCTGCAAATGCTTGACACAACTTCAAACTAGTATTGTCGATTCCTCATAGCTTCCATCAATCCCACTGAGCGGACCATTAAATCCCGCTTCATTCACAGTATTTGCTTTCTGCTTCTTTTTGTCACTATTTTTTTAAGCTGAACTGAGGTGTTTTGGCAAGTAGCGAGATGTCGAATACATCAATCTTTCAATAGAAGGAGATCCTCCAGCAACTCATACCCGTATTGATTGAATATATATGTCCGCTCTTTGCCGTTCACTTTCGCGGTAATGACGCCCATAACCTGGCCTGCCTTTTTCCGGAATGTCATCGGCAATTTCCCATAGTATTCCGTCTCATATTCTACTTTTATAAAATCTTGCTTGTTGAGATAAATACAGTGTATAAAATTGAGGATACTAGCTTTAACCTGATCTTCAATGCTCATATCACCGGCTTTCATCATCTTTGCTAACTCAAGTTCTGAAAAAATCATGTCTTTATCCTTTTCTCTGTAAACATATTTTTTATTCCTCAGGATCCCCGAAAAGGCGCTCTTTTATAAACTCAACGAAATTGTTATAAGCTTCATTCATTTTATGCGAATTCACAACATCGTAAATCTCTTCAAAAGCGTTGTTAAGACGGTTTTCAACATCTGTAATGCCATTAATATTAAATCCCAATACTTTGTTTTGCATTTCTACATGGCTGTTTAGTACAATGCGAAGTGCTTCAGCGCATTCATTAGCAGCTTTATCAGTTAATTCTTGAAAGCTGTCGCTTGCCCTTCTGGTATCTACATAACATTTTTGCAGCAGCTTGTCCGGTTCGCTAATTTCCGTCGTAAAACTTAACCATGTAGATGCATCATAATATTCGATGCTTTCATCAAATCTTTCCAGTAAATCGTCAAGTATTGTTTCATATTCAACATAATCTAAAAGAGCACATACCCTGATGTTCAACATTTCCTTAAGGTCATCGCTGTTATTTACATCAAACGGTTTTGTCCTA
>JAQULX010000399.1 GCA_028718465.1 Dehalococcoidales bacterium
TCTGGACAAAAAATGGGGAGCTCCCCAGGTAGTGGATGACGGCGTTACAATTGCCAAAGAGATCGAGTTGCCCGATCCTTTTGAAAACATGGGGGCTCAGTTAGTCAAAGAAGCCGCTACCAAGACCAATGATGCTGTCGGCGACGGCACTACTACTTCCACCATTCTGGCTCATGCCCTGGTTACCGGCGGTTTCAAGAATATCGCCGCGGGGGCCGATAACATGGCTTTGAAGAGGGGCATCGAGAAGGCCACTAAAGTCATTATTGAAGAGCTTAAGAAAAATTCAACCGAAGTCAAAGGTAAAGAGCAGATCGCACAGGTCGGTACCATTACTGCCAAAGACAGCGAAATCGGTAACCTGATTGCCGATGTCATGGAAAAAGTCGGCAAGGACGGCGTTATCACTGTTGAGGAGTCCAAAGGTACTCAATATGAGACCGAATTCGTAGAAGGTATGCAATTCGACCGCGGTTATATCAGCGCTTATTTCGTGACCAATACCGAGAAGATGGAAGCCGTGATCGAGGACCCCTATATCCTTATTACAGATAAGAAGATCTCGGCAATTGCTGATATCTTACCGGCTTTGGAGAAGATCCTTCAGGTCTCCAAGAACCTGATAATCGTTGCTGAGGACGTTGACGGTGAAGCTCTGGCTACCCTGGTTGTCAACAAGCTGCGCGGCACTATTAATGTCCTGGCTGTGAAAGCCCCCGGCTTTGGCGATAGAAGAAAAGCCATGCTGGAAGACATGGCCATCCTGACCGGCGGCAAAGTCATCTCCGAAGAGATCGGCCGCAAGCTGGACTCCGTTACGGTGGAAGACCTCGGACGCGCTCGCCGCGTTGCTTCTGATAAGGACAATACCACTATCGTCGAAGGCAAAGGTGCTGAGGCCGAAATTCAGGCTCGAATCAAGCAGATCAAAGCCCAGATTGCTGAGACTACCTCCGACTTTGATCGCGAAAAGCTTCAAGAGCGGCAAGCCAAACTGGCTGGCGGCGTGGCGGTTATCAAAGTAGGCGCTGCCACTGAGACCGAGTTGAAGGAGAAGAAACACCGCGTCGAAGATGCCCTCTCGGCTACCAAAGCTGCGGTTGAGGAAGGCATCCTTCCCGGCGGCGGGGTGGGTTTACTAATGGCTCTACCGGCCCTGGATTCCGTGAAGGCCGAAGGTGACGAAGCGACCGGTATCGAGCTGGTGAAGAAAGCCATTGAAGAGCCTATCAGCTACATAGCCGAGAACTCTGGACGCGACGGCGCTGTAGTCGTGGATACTATCAAGAGAAGCCCCAAGGGCTGGGGGTATGACGCGGCTGTCGATGATTTCGGCGATATGATCCAGAAAGGCATTATCGATCCTACCAAAGTAGTCAGGACCAGCCTCCAGAATGCTTCCAGTATTGCCACCATGATATTGATTACCGAATCTCTGGTAGCCGATATCCCGGAAAAAGAGAAGGCGGCTCCGGCTATGCCTCCTGGCGGCGGCTACGGCGGCGGTGAATTCTAATCTGTAACAGTCTTTAGTGTCCCTCCATCCCCTTCCCCGGTTCCGGGGAAGGGGATATTTGTTGGCGTCTTGCCTGTATGTCAAAACGCAGCGAAGAACCTTGGGTGGGGAAGGTAAGTCAGGTGTTCAGATTGTTTCGGGCATCATATGGGGTGGGATTGAGGTTTTTGGTACTTGATATTTCGAATAATTGTATTTCGCTATATCTTCAGCAGTTTTTGCATTGGGGCTGGGTCAGAGATAGGGCCGACGACGGCAAGCCTGGCCTTTGAATCGTCAATCAATTCCCGGGCAACTTTCTGCAACTGCTCAGCCGTTATTGAATCAATGATCTTGAGGACCTCGTCCACGCGTAAAATATGCTTGAGAAGCATTTCTTGTCCGCCCAGCCACCCGGCCACATTGCGGCTGTCTTCCATTCGCAAAATCAAGCGCCCCTTGGAAATTTCCCGGGCTTTTTCCACTTCGGCTTCCGGAATGCTCTCTTTAAGCTTGTTCAACTGGCCCAGGATGGCGGTCACCGCCTTAGGCAAATTGCCCGGATCGACGCTGGCGGAAATTGTGAACGCACCGCTGTCCAGAAAGTGTTCGACATAACTGCTGATGCTATAAGCCAGTCCCATTTTATCGCGGATTTCGGAGAATAAGCGGCTGCTCATGCCTTCACCCAGGATCACATTGAGGAGGTCCAGGTGGAAGCGCCTGGGATGAGAAAGCGATATCCCCGGTATGGCCAGGTTCAGGTGAGCCTGCTCGGTATCCCTTTTTTCGATCTTCAGCCGTGGCCCCGTCTGTTCCTGATAAGTCAGATATTGAGGGGGCTGCCCCGTGTTGGACCATTCGCCCAGCCAGCGGTCTACCACTTCCATTATTTCGTCATGCGGGATATTGCCGGTCACAGTAACCAGGGTATTATCCGGCGTGTATTTGGAATTGAGGTAGTTGAGGAGCATATCCCGGCTGATGCCGCCTACGGATTCGGCTGTACCGGCTATATCTCTTCCCAGTGGGTGCTGGTTCCAGAGAAGCCCGTCAATCAACATGCCGGCCTGCTGTGATGGGGAGTCCTTGCACATGTGGATTTCTTCGATGATGACCTGGCGTTCTTTTTCAATATCTTCCGGATCGAATCTGGATTTCAGCAACATATCCGCCAGGACCTCGGCAGCCCGGTCAAAATCTTTTCTGGTTACTTTGCACCAGTAGAAGGTTAGCTCCTTATCAGTAGCCCCGTTGAGTATTCCCCCCACCCCTTCAATGGCTGCCGAAATATCCAGAGCGGTAGGACGGTTGTGGGTGCCGCGAAAACAGAGGTGCTCAATAAAGTGGGATATGCCGGCTTCCCGGTCGGATTCATAACGAGAGCCCACACCGATAAATATGGCGATACAGACTGCCTGCGTGTGAAGCATCCGGCTGGTTATAACGCGAAGCCCGTTGGCCAGGGTGGCTTTTTTGTACCTGGGTAAAGTGGTATTCCGATACCTGGATAGATTGGTCTGCTGGTACAAGATTATTCCTCAACAGAAGTGCCTTATACATCAATTTTATGTTTTCCGTGTACGAGGTGTCAAATGGCACTGCTGTAATATAATAAATATATCACGGTGGAAGGGGTGGGGGCGCATGGATGGAGAGAAAGCTCTTCAAACGTATCTAAGAGAAGAAATATTTCCGCAGCTATCTCCGCCCCCTTATGGAAAAATTGAGATAAACCGTCTGATATCCGATAAACCGGTCTACCTGTTTGCCGAGAAAGACAGGCAGCTTCTGGCGGTGGGCAAATCTTTCAAATACGGGGAAATCCCGCTTGAAGAAGCCTGGCTGTCAGCCGATAAAGAGTATACTAACCTGAAGCTGGTCCGGGAACGTTTCGGTATGGCAGGAGATTCCTGTGAAATAGTCAGCCCGCTCGGTGAAAAAAAAGAGCTGGCAGCTTTACTGGTCACCTGTAAAGCACCGGGGCATTTGCTGGAGCACTATATACAGCGCGCTGTCTATGAGCAAAGGCAGCCCAAGCTGTATCAGAAACTGGGCTATCTGGCCAAATTTTTTGCCACGCTGCACGGCAACAGCCGGACGGAAGTCCAGGTTTCTACGGATATGCCGCAGGAGTATTTGACCGGGATCTTAAAGTCCCTCCATCACAGATTGCTGGACTATTCTGAGATTAAGGCCGTCGAATCCGCCAGCAACCACTGGTGGGACCGGAGCGGGGTCTCAAACCCGGATACGGAGGTGATTGTTCACGGA
>JAQULX010000400.1 GCA_028718465.1 Dehalococcoidales bacterium
ATAGCGCATCACGGCATTCAAACTGGCAATAAAGATAGCTCGCCGGAAGTTATTACTTAATTCCATGGTGGCTATGTCTTGAAGCTTCCCGGAATAGTTTCCAAACATATCGGTATAAGCCTGCCCAAAGGTATTACGAAATTCGGCTTGCATCATTCTTTCCCGGCCGGTAATTAAGGGATAGTCCTTATCTTCAGGGTTCCCGATGGCTTCCTCCGGTGTTAAAGGCTTGGCTTTGATAATGACTTCCCCGGATCCCAATCCGTTCTCTTTAATATACTTTTGAAATTGGTCCTTCAAAATTTCATAAACTTTCATTAACAGACTCCTTCCAAATATCATTTATCAGCTTTTCAGATTAAGGTTATTATTTTCAAATACCCGGATCCTTCTCATCCTTAAGATAATATAGACCTCCTGACCAGTCTCCAGTTCCATTTCTTCAAAAATATAGCCGGTCACTTCGGCCACCAGCTTAATGTTACCTACCTCTAAATGAATCCGCAATGTGTCAATGCGAGGTATAATATCGGTCACTTTAGCCAGGAAACTATTAACGCCGGGACCTCGGGGTTTACTTTTAGAGACATATATATGCCGGGGCAATATGGCTATTTTATGCGCTGTATTGCCATCATGAGGGACATTAATTTTCAAGCCTCCGCAGCCAACCTCCATTACACCCGGCCCGGTGCTCTGGCAGTAATCACAGTCCAGGATATTGGGAGCACCGATAAAATCCGAGACCTTATTATTACAGGGGTAAAACAACAGCTTCTCCGGTTCATCCACCTGTTGAATAGATCCTTCTAATATTACGGCCATCCTGTCCGCTAGATTAACGGCTTCCATTAAATCATGGGTGACATAGATGGCGGTGATTCCCAACCTGCGCTGAATTTGTTTTAGCTCGCTTCTTAAATACTTGGCTGTCTGCGCATCCAGGCTGGACATGGGTTCATCCAGCAGCAGTATCTTGGGCGAGGCCGCCAGAGCCCTCGCCAGAGCGACCCGCTGCTTTTCTCCGCCGCTGAGATTCCCCGGATAGCGCTCGGCTAAATGACTGATATTCATCATTTTAAGTAAATCATTTACCCGTTCCTCTATTTTTGGCCGGGGCCAATTTTTCACCTTCAGGCTGTAGGCAATATTGGCAGTGACATCGAGATGAGGAAACAGGACCAGGTTCTGGAAGAGATAACCGATTCCTCTTTGACTGGCTGGAGTCCGATCAATAGGAATACCATCGATCCTTACTGTTCCCCGGTATTCAACCAGCCCGGCGATAACATTCAGCAGGGTGCTTTTACCAGAGCCGTTAGGCCCCAGAAGTACCAGGAATTCCTTATCCCTGATCTCCAGGTCGACATTGCGGCAGACATAGTTGCAAATATCATTAGCGGCTATGGACGGCATATTGCCTCCATCTGGCAGTCATTTTAATCTCTAAATATTCGAAAAACTTCTCAAAGATCAGGCACATTACGGCCAATACTATCAGGCACACGATGATGATATCGATACGTATCAGGCTCTCGGCTCTCATTAACAAAGCCCCGATCCCGGTAGGAATAGCCACCATCTCCGCAGCAATAATTACCCGCCAGGCCATCCCGGCTTCCAATCTTAGACCGGTAAAGATATTGGGTAGTGCCAGAGGCATCACTACGGTAAACAGGATCTTCCTGTCCGGCGCTCCCAGGCTCCGGGAGGCTTTGATATAGTCCGGATCTACATTTCGGATGCCGGTGACTGTGTTATAGAGTACCGGGAAGAAAGAGCAGATAAAGATCAAAGTAATGGGCAGCATTTCATTAATCCCAATCCATAACATCAGCAGCGGAATCCAGCCCAGGGTAGGGATGGGATAGAATAGACTGATAAGCGGGTGCAAAGCCCGTCCAGCAATTTTGTTCCAGCCCATGATTGTTCCTATGGTAATTCCTGCAATAGAACCGGTTAAGAAGCCTATCAGTACCCTTACCATGCTGCTAAGGAAATTCTCTCCCAGCACTCCGCTGACACTCAAATGGTAGAATTCTTGCACCACTTTGGAAAAGGGAGGCAGGAAATGCCCTGGCAACACCCCCAATCTGGCGATCAATTCCCAGAACCCCAGAAAAAGTATTACTGGCAATAATCCCCATCCCGGTTTCAGTCGTTTCAATATTCTCATTGCTTAAGAAACCTTAAATCCAGGATATTTTCAGCTTTGAAACTATTCTTGATATAGCCTAGAGAGGCCATATAGTCTATGGTATTTTGTACTATAACTGGATCAATCCCCACCGAGTATTCCAGTCTATCCATAGAACGCACCATGATATCAGAAGTAATCTCTAATTGTTTGGCAGTATCCGCCACCTCTACAGGGAATACCTGGTCTCCCGCTGATTGAAGTTGCCGGGCTATGATCTCAGCCGCCTCTCTCGGATTATCGTGAGCCCAGTCAGTAGCTTTCTGGGAAATTTCTACCAGCTTTTGGACCGTTTCAGGAGAGCTTTTTAGCAGATCCTCTTTAACAATGAGAACGCTGCCCTGCATTTCCGGCCAGATATCTCTGGCGGTGAGCAGCATTTGAAAACCGCAGTCCTCTGCCATGGTAGCCCATTGTTCCGGCATCAGTGTTGCATCCAGTTTCCCGGCCTGTATCGCCATTATCTGCTTGGGAGGGTTCATCTGCTGGATGTTTTTCAAAACTATGTCACGATCTAGTCCGTATTTATCTATCATCTTTTGCAAGGCCACATCAGCCGCGGAGCCGGTTTGCACGCAGCCAATGCGAATACCCGATTTGGCCAGATCTTGAATGGTTTGGACCTTATTTGGATTCACCGCCAACCCATAGCCGTACTTATGTGTTCCAGCGACTACTTTGAGCGGCACACCAGCATTAGCATAGGCACTGATAGCCGGTACCAGGCAGATGTAGGCTGCCTGGATATCTCCCCTGGCTAGGGCTGCCGCCAGCGCAGTGCCGGTGACATAGCTTTCGTAAGCCGATAGGTTCAGCCCTGCTTCCTTGAAATAGCCCTGATCCTGGGCGATATAGGCACAGGCGGCATGATCCGTAAATTCAACCGCCATCCCAATGGGTTTACTGGCTTCCGACTTCTGAGCACATCCGCTAATGAGGGAGAAAACCAGCATCAGGGATAAAATCACAATGAGTAGTTTTTTCATAGCGGCTTCCTTTCTCTATTGCTTATTATTTTCCAAAGGGACAAACCGGGAAGGTGCATTGAGCGCAGTTCGAGCATAAACCGCCGTGTCCGAGTTCAATAATATCTTCCCGATCAATCTTCTCCTCACATAGAATTCGGGGTAGAATCAAGTCCAGTACTGTAACTGGGTTATGACTAACTGCTGATGGTGCTCCTAATACCGGTACTCCATCGCATTGAGCATAAAGGAACATTGCTCCCGGCATTACGGGCGCACCGTAAGATATGATGTTCGTACCGCTTTTTCGCACACCTTCCAGGGTGGCATCATCCGGGTCAACTGATAAACCTCCGCAGACCACGATCAACTCGCTGCCTTTAGCTTTAGTTTCCAATATCGCTCTGGCAATGAAATCAGCATCATCCGGCACAATAGTTTGAGAATTTATCATCGAGCCCAGCGCCTCACATTTGCTCCGGATAACCTCGCAGAATTTATCCTGGGCCATGCCCTTGAAAACTTCGTTTCCGATTATAACCACACCTATCTTCTTCCTGGGGAACGGTTTAAGCTCAATCATCTTGCTGGAGGATTGAC
>JAQULX010000401.1 GCA_028718465.1 Dehalococcoidales bacterium
AAAGACCAGAGGATTCTCCGGATCAAAGGCTTTTACCTGAGGGGTGGTCTCTTCCCAGTAGATCTTGACCGCAGTCCCCCGGCCTCCCAGGAAGCGCTCGGTATATTTTTCGGTGTCTATCCGGGTGTTAGCTCCCGTAGAAAGATCTATTTTCAAGATTATTCCGGTGTAGCCGTGCTCAGCCATTTAGAATGTCTCCTTTCATCAATGCGTTATTGCTTGATCAAATTGTTATTTCAATTTCATGAATTCTTTGTTCGGAACCGGCAAGCTGTCCATAATAGACAAGTGAGGATCATACTTAATATAACGGATAACAAATTGCCAGATACTTTCCTTGATCTGCCCCAGATTAGCCGCCTGACGGGTAAAGGTAGTCTTAGAAGGGCAGGGAGAAGAAGTGAGCATAGTGAGAAAGGAAATATCGTGATAATGAATGTGTCCAGGCCCACCCCACACCTCCAACTGATATTTCTCAATACCAATGTAAGGTGTGGTGGCTTGGACTTTCAAATTTTTATCCTAAAATACTTGTACATCGGGTTAAATTGTTAATAATTTAATCACCCTGGCAATATCATCGATATCCTCAAGATTATTAATCATTTCCAGAGCTTTTTCAGAATTAACTTTAGAAATGGTTTGGGAAAAGTCTACATTGGCTCTAAATTTCTCTTCGATATCCTTTTTTGTGAAGGGCTTCTTTAAAGGATGCCCTTTGGCTACATCGACAAACACTTTGTATTCCTGTCCACCCTTCATATGGACAGTAAGTTCAGATGATTGAATCTGTTCCGGTGGTAGATTACCGACAACCGTTATTTTTCTGGCGAGTTGACCTACTTCGGGGTCACGAATAAAAGCATCGGTTAGATGCTCCAATTTAACACATTTTCTAATCAAGGCATTGGCCACATTATAACGCAAGCTAAAATTGGCATTACATTGTGGGAAGTCGCCCAGTTCAAAGGGATTATCCAGAGTAGATCGATAGTGCATTGGCGCCAGGTTAATGGTTATTTTATCAATATTTTCAGGGACAATATCATGTTCCTGTACCATTTGTAAGGCACAATCGATACTTGAATGGATAAACCGGCAACTCGGGTAAGGTTTATAGATATCATCCCCATAGAATTCTATACCCAGGTTTTTGATTAAGTAATCGGGATCATTTTTTTGACAATAAAGAGAAAAATAACCATATTTACCCATCAAAGGGTCCTTACCACCATTCCAACCATTCGCAGCTAATTCAGCGGCGATAATGCCATCCCTGGCAGATGCACCCTGGGCAAATTTAAAACTAATGGCTCCCTCATTGATAGCTTGAAAACTCCCGGCTAATTGATTTAGGACAATACCCATGGCGTTGATTAATTGGCGTTCGCTTAACCCCATTAGTTTACAGGCAATAGCCACAGCGCCAAACTTATTAACTATTCCAGGGCTATCCCAGCTTGAACCAGGCATATACGAGGAAGCCGCACTGATACGTGTGGTGAGGTCATCACCTAATATTAAAGCGGTAAGCAAATCTTTGCCACTGGCATGCTGCCACTCCGCAGTTGTAATGGCGGTGGGAACGGTGGTTTCTTCAATATGTGACCAGACCGGCTTTTCGCCTATAAAAGGGGTCAATACTCCAAAATCATAAGACCGAGCCATGATGGAATTAATCATCGCAGCATTACCAGCCGGGATTTTTCCACCATGAATAAGTATTGAAGCCTCCTTCTTACCTCCCCACTTTCTTACAAGTGTTTTTAACTCAGGACATCCCGGGGCGTTGGCTCCTCCGATGGTACAACCAATGATATCGATAATCCGGTTCTTGGCTTTTTCCAAAGTATCAGCATCAAAAGCTTTAAACTGAGTTTTAATAACGTTGCGAGCTAATTCATCAATTATCATTTATCAGTTCCCCTCCTGATTTTAAGTCAATTGTAATATGTATAGGTAAATGAATGTATGATCTTAAGTATTTGTAAAATTTCGATGTTAACCGGCATTAATCTTACTCAAATATTAATCGATCTTTAAAGTGAAGTGACTATCTGGGTCTTAAAAAGATTCCTGGATTTAAGTCCTAGATTGCATGATGAATCTATACCAATACCAAAGTGAGAACTACATTTCCCATGCTTTCTACGTTTGAAATAATGCGGTTCTCACCGTGGTATGAGTTTAGAAGATTTACAGCACGATTTCGCACTCCAGATCGTAAGATTCCAGGAGTTCTTTCATTTTTGAAATTTCAGGGTCCTTTTGAGTAGTTAATTCAGCCAAATGGTATTTTCTGTCAAGCATTTGATATTTTCCCATGCCAAAGCGATGATATGGCAAAATGTTAACTTTACGCGGTGACTTGAGGTTATCTACGGCAATTTGAGCAATCTTTCTCAATTCTCCTTCTGTATCATTAATTCCCGGAATTAAAGGAATGCGTATGATTACTGGGACTCCGCTCGCTACCACGAGGCCGAGATTCCGAAGTATTTCACTATTCGGTTGGCCTGTCCATTTTTTATGTGCATCTCGATCGCTCAATTTAATATCATAAAGCACCAGAGATGTAAGAGGCAGAACCTTTTCCAGGGCGCCTTCGCTGGCGCATCCGGATGTCTCTATACAGGTATCAATTCCTCGATCCTGGCAAAGCTTAAATAATGCTGCTACAAAATCAGGTTGAGAAAGTGGTTCACCTCCGGAGACGGTTACACCGCCTCCTGAACTACTGTAAAAGTCGGTGTCTTTTCTAACTTGCTCGAAGACTTCTCGGACTGACATCGTTTTCCCATATATATTTAGGGCGCCAGGCGTGCAAACCTCCAAACATTGTCCGCAGTTGTTACATAGTTTCCTATCGATCGAGACGGTCTTATCTTTGATCGAAATCGCTTTTTCCCGGCATACTTCCAGGCAGCGGCCGCAAGAATTGCACAGTGTGTCTCTATGTACCACTTCCGGCATGACATTTTGCGATTCCGGATTGGAGCACCATAAGCAGCGCAGCGGACACCCTTTTAAAAATACCGTAGTCCTTATTCCTGGGCCATCCTGGATGCTATAGCGCTGGATATTAAAAACGATTCCTCTGGCATCATCTTGAATTCTTGCATTTTGAATCAGTTCATTGCATAGCGTGGCCATTCAGTCCTCCCAATACTCATTAGCAACAGTGCTCAGTTCTATCAATGATTTCATTTTGGACTGCCGGAGGCAGGTCGACAAAATAGGCACTGTAGCCGGCTACCCTGACAATCAGATGCTTCCATTGCTCGGGATGGGCTTTGGCCGCCAGTAAATCCTCCCGGTTAATAATATTGAACTGGATATGCCAGCCGCCCCTCTCGAAGAACGTCTTCAAAAGAGACTGCACCTTGCCGATAGCCGCTCGGTTTTGGAGAACCGAATAAGAAATCTTCATATTCAGTACCAGGCTGTCCTGCTCCGGTATCATATGGTCTACCTTGGTGGCCGATCTGATCAGGGCCGTGGGACCGTTCATATCGGCCCCTACCATGGCCGATAACCCGGCATCATACAAAGGCATCTTGGCTAGTCTACCATTTGGTAGAGCCCCGGTAGCCTCCCCGGCCGGATAATGCCCAGTGAGAGCCGGGCGGGATACCCTCCATTTTCTGCCATTACAGGGATTAGGCTTATCCATGATCAACTCGTTACACTTCAGGGAGACATAGTTAAAGATATCGTCGGCATAATCATCGTCATTGCCGTATTTGGGGGCCTGC
>JAQULX010000402.1 GCA_028718465.1 Dehalococcoidales bacterium
ATCGCAAATTTCGCTGAGATTGTGTGGGGGAATATTGGTCGCCATGCCAACGGCAATACCGGAACTGCCGTTTACCAGAAGGTTTGGTAAAAGGGCCGGTAAAACGGACGGCTCCTTCAGGCTGTCATCGAAATTAGCGGTGAAATCAACGGTATCCTTATCGATATCCACCAGCATCTGTTCCGCGATAGCGGAAAGACGGGCTTCGGTGTAACGCATAGCTGCCGGCGGATCATTATCAACGCTTCCAAAATTGCCCTGGCCATCGACCAGTGGGTACCGCATGGAAAAGTCCTGAGCCAATCGCACCATAGCGTCATAAACTGAAGCGTCGCCGTGGGGATGATATTTACCCAGAACGTCTCCGACAATGCGGGCGCTTTTACGATGTTGTGAGTTATGGAATATTCCCATATCCTGCATCGAGTACAGGATACGTCGCTGTACCGGTTTTAGACCATCGCGGACATCCGGCAAGGCCCGCGACACAATAACGCTCATAGCGTAATCCAAGTATGAGCTTTTTAACTCCTCTTCAATATTTACTTCTCTGATTGCCCCTGTGACCATGTTTGGTTAAGCCTCCTGTTCCCAATCTTTATCTTCTTCACCCTCTTCAACCGCCTCTTCAGGCGCCGCGATTTCATCTTCACCGAAAGTAGAAGTTTCCACCATTTCCTCTTCTTCCTCATATTCAGGTTTGAAGGCATGGTCGCTGATATAAGGCTGCACCTCTTCCAGACGCTTACCGGGGAAGGAAACCTGACCGATCTGGTCCGGAGACTGATAAGTCTCCCGGATAATGACGGAAATCGAGTTTTCATTCGAAGCAATAATAGCCGCGGTATATTTATTGCCGCCGTCCATCAGTTTGATTAGACGCTGTCCTTGCTTGGAGGGGACCAGTCCCAGGTACTCCCCACGGAGATTTTCGACTGCCAGGCTGGCTCCCTGCTGTTTCAATATGACCTTATCACCGGCCATCATCTTGACCAGCCTCTCGGAGGAAGCTATCTGATACAGGTTCACCACTCCGGCCTTGCCGATTTCTTCGATGAACAGGTGTGGTTCAGCTTTTTCCACCAGACCACTGCGCGCCGGGTTTGCCTCGGTCAGATGAGAGAGGCGTTCGATATTCTTTTTTGCAATCTGATTATATTGATCAAGCTGAAGAGCTTTCTCATAGATCTCTTTTGATTTTACATAATCGCCTATCTCCATATAGGCTTTTCCCAGACGGTTATGCGCCTCGACATCGTTGGGAAAATTTTCGATAATGCCGCGGTTTGTATCCACTGCTTCCTGCCAGCGTCCCTCCATAGCCAGGGTAATGGCATGTTTGCTGGTCTGACGTTTAAATTTTCCCTGTTTGTCTTCATGATATGACATCGTGATTCTCCATAATTTATGCTGAAATTTTGGCTCTATATTATTTTACTCTTGTGAGGCAGTTGGGACAAGCTATTATGTTAATTATCACTTCTGATTTTAACAAAACGGGGATATGGTTAGATATCCCCCTTTAGTAATTTTCCGCCAGATGACTCTCGGGCTCTTCTTAATCTCCGGGACGACAGCCGGTTCAGTCTTTTTCCAGCTCGAAAGCCTTATGCAGAGCGCGCACGGCATCCTTGACTCGCGATTCATCGATGATGCAGGTGATACGGATTTCAGATGTCGTAATGAGCTGGATATTGATGTCTTCCTTGCTGAGAGCGCTGAACATCTTCGAGGCGTAGCCCGGAGTATTTTGCATACCGGTGCCGACGATGCTGACCTTTCCCAGTCGGGAATCAGACACTACTTCCTTCGCCCGGATAGATTTTGCCAGCGACTGGATGACGTCCATGGCTTTCTTAAGGTCCTCTTTGCTGACCGTGAAAGTGAGATCAGTAGTATCTGCCTGAAAAGCATTCTGGACAATCGTGTCTACGCTGATCCCAGCCTCGGTCAAGGGCTCGAATATCGACGCGGCGATTCCCGGCTGGTGGGGGATACCGGTCAAAGTTATTTTGGCTACATCCAGGTCATGAGCGATACCTCTGACCTTGTTTCGCACTTCCATAGATTCTCCTCCGTGAATCAAGGTGCCCGGAGCTTCGTTAAAGCTTGAAGCTACCAGGACGGGCATATTATACGCTCCTGCCAGCTCAACTGCCCGGTAATGCATCGCTTTGGATCCGCAGCAGGTCAATTCCAGCATTTCGTCGTAACCGATTTCCTTCAGTTTATGCGCCTCGGAACAAAACCGGGGATCGGCAGTATAGATGCCGTCCACATCAGTGAAACGCTGACATACGCTGGCTCTCAGGCTGATCGCCAGAGCAACCGCCGTAGTATCGGAGCCTCCGCGGCCCAGAGTAGTCACATCGGATTCGCCGGTAATGCCCTGAAAACCGGCTACAATCACGATATTGCCCTTATTAAGTTCTCCAACAATCCGGTCAGACTCCACTTTAAGAATCTTGGCCTTACTGTAGGAGTTATCGGTCCAGATGCCGGCCTGACGGCCGTTAAGGCTGATTGCCTTGTAACCCAATTTATGCAAAGCCATTGCCATGAGGGTGCTTGAAACGATTTCACCTGTAGACAGCAAGAAGTCCATCTCCCGGCTGTCCGGCTGATCGTTGATTTGATGCGCCAGAGCAATCAAATCATCCGTGGTATCTCCCATCGCAGAGATCACTACTACAACCTGATTCCCGGCATCGTGAGTACTGGCGATGCGCCGGGCAATATTGCGAATCTTATCAGGATCGGCTACTGAGCTGCCGCCGTATTTTTGCACAACAACAGGCATTCAACTACCTCAAGGAAAAGTTCGGAAATCCATTCCGATTTTTCATATGAAATTTATGTCTTTATCAGCTTATTAATAATACCATACCCGGCCTCAACAAAAAAGCCTGAGTCCTTTGCTTCAGCTTCGGTCAACCGCCTCGCTCCGCTGGAAGGAAAGCCTGGCCCGCAGAGCAAAAAAGGCACCGGTTCAGGCGTATGTGTTTGGACATCAATGGGAGTGGGATGGTCCGGCATTATTAAAAGACGCAACTGGTCGGCCCTGTATCCGCGCAGGCGGCTGATTATTTCCCGGTCGGTCTTCTCAATAGCTTCTACCTTTTGCTCGATAGAGCCGCCGTGGCCGGCCTCATCCGGGGCTTCTACATGGACTACCACCAGGTCCTGCTTTTCCAGGGCCTGGAGGGCGCCGTTCGCCTGGGCAACATAGTCGTTATCGGGACCGTCGGTAACTCCCGGGACTTTGAGAACTTCCATTCCGGCCATCTGCGCGATGCCCCTGAGCAAATCAACGCCGCTGATCATGGATGCCTTCACTCCGTAGACCTGCCGGAAAGGAGGCAGTTCAGGTACCTGACCGCTCGGCCAGAAAAGCCAGATAGTGTTGGCTGGTATTTCGCCGCGGGATTTCCGCGCCAGGTTCACCGGATGCTCTTTTGACACCGGCTCTGAGCGGCGCATCAAATCGATTAATATTTCACTTCCCGGACCGTGCGGTAAAAAGGGGCTCACCTCTTTGCCGGGGATGTCATGGGGAGGGGTAAAGACTGCTTCGACGGCCTCGGGACATCCCTTCAACTTCACAATATGACGGTAGCTGACTCCGGGAAAAAAGCGGACATCCGCATTCCCCAGATCTTTTTCCAGTGCCGCAATCAATTCTGCGGCTTCCTCTGTGGTAATATGGCCGGCGCTGTAGTCCCACATTTTGCCATCCCGGACCGCTACCAGG
>JAQULX010000403.1 GCA_028718465.1 Dehalococcoidales bacterium
TTCGTATTCAGCCCGACTGAGGTCCCAGACATCTGTTCCGGAAACCCTGGTAACACGGGTACTGTTAACATTTACTTCGTCATCATAGGGAGTGCCAAAAAACAATATATCCTCCCGGGATAAATTGAGCTGGCCTTCCCGGGTAGCTTTTGTGATGAATTCATACAACCCTTGCACGCCGTTCCACTGGACAGGATTATTACGCACATACTCCGCGAATTTCTCCCGGTTAAACCCGGACAGGCGGAATAATAATGTCATCGGCTGGGTCAGCCCATCCCCTTCGCGTCCCTGTTGATAGGGCGCTCCGGCCAGGGCAGCGATATCCCCATCTCCCGTACAGTCGACTGTCACTTTTGCTTTGATGACTACAGGGCCGGATTTGGTTTCCAGAATTACGCCATCCAGGCCGGATTCACCGATTATTCCGCTGGCATAAGCGTGGTACAGAAAATTAACCCCCGATTGGTTGAGCAGCTC
Source organism: Dehalococcoidales bacterium (assembly GCA_028718465.1). The sequence continues at coordinate 481 of JAQULX010000403.1, forward strand.
CGGCGCCGCGCTTTTGAATATCTCCGGATCAAATGGAGCCACATAGCCGGTATCTCTGGAGGGAGGCACAACTCCGCCTCTGGCCAACAGCAGGTCCATAAACCTGGCAACTACTCCCCCGATAATAGGTTCCGCCGGGCCGTGGTCTTGCGGATACAGCAGGTGGGTCCTGGGAGGCTGGGGCTCATAAATAGGAGAGAAATAGGACATAAAGCAGGTCACCAGGGCCGCAGTGCCGCTGCCCCCCAGGAAGCCAAGCCTCTCGACCAGAATAACATCAACCCCGGCATCCGCCGCGCCCAGAGCCGCTCCCAGTCCAGCCGGGCCTCCGCCCACTACCAGGACGCTGGTTTCAGCAATAACCTGTGCCTTTCGGGAAGGCAAGTCTACATTCACAGGATTGGCAGGTCTGTCCAGTACAGGCATGGCACTTATCCTTTTACATCTTCCGGCTGCTTCAATAGCGAACAGGTCTCCAGTTCTTCATATTGCCCGGTCAGCAGTTTAACTGCCATCCGGTTGTTGTCCCGGGCGCGTTCTTTTATAGCAGGGAGAAGCCGCCGGATTTGCTTTTTGGTGGCTTCCCGGTCATCCCAGTAGCGGTCTATATAGGATATCAATCGCCCGGCATTTACCAGGCGCAAGGGAGGTGTGGCAATCTGCAAATCTTCCAGGATGCTGGACACCTTGGCAGCGTAGGGCAGGGCGACGAAAGGGACTCCCTGAAGGGCCGCGAAAATGAGGAAGTGCAGGCGCATTCCGACAGCAAAATCAAACTGCTTCATCAGGGACAGTATCTGCCCGGGGGTGTATTCACCCTGCAGAAGCCAGGCCCTTTGAGGCTGAAGCATTTTGGATATTACAGCATGCGAATGCTGCATATCCAGCACCCTTTGCTCCATTGGAATAAAGACGATATTGGAGTTATAGCGGTCGATGATGAAATCAGCGGTGTTAGCTATCAATTCATGGTAAGACATTTCACTCAGGTCCGGCGCAGCGCTGCCCGGTTCACGCACTGACATCGCTACCAGCCTTTGTCCCGGCTCCAGGCGCTCACGCTTGATAGTGTCCTTCGAGAGCAGTTCCGGCTCGATAAGAAAAGCTGGATCAGCCGTAACAATTATCTCACAATTAATACCAGTCTCCTCCAGTGTTTTCTTGGCATCGCGTTCGCGGACCGTGATCAAGGCTGCCTGGCTGAGGACTTCTTTGACATGCTTCTGCATGTTAGAATCCTGCAAAGGCCCAGCGCTGACCGCGTAGACCATCACCGGCACGCCGTTATCGTGGGCCAGGGACACTTCCCGTAAAAATGCTCTGATTTCGGAATCGAAGAGAATGCCGCCTCCCCCCAGGATAAAAAGGTCCAACCCCTCTATCTCCGGCACCACCTCACTCCGGGTTAGACTACGGGCGGAAACCACATGCTCGACCTTGTGACGGCGTTTGGTATCCTCAACATCGCGTGTGAAGACAGTGATTTCTACGGGCAGGGACTGGCGCAGTTGATTGATCATGCTCTGCAAAATGGCCTCATCGCCCAGGTTCAGGCCGCCGTAGGAGCCGGAAATCCCCACTTTATAGATCTTCTTGGCCTCAGACATTGTAGACCCTTTAGCTAATAAAACTATTCCTTATAATAAGTATGCCTGCCTGACGGTTGTATTAGCGACAGGAAAACCATATATACCTCCTAGGCTTTATCATGTATCCCGACTCTTCTATAATAAGGATATTATGACCCCCAAACCGGAAAAACTGGCTCTGGAGCAAAGGGTATTGCGGTTTATCCGCGATAACCGGCTGCTGACCGGCGGGCAAAAAGTCCTGGCGGCCGTATCCGGCGGCGCTGATTCCGTGTGCCTGCTGCATATCCTGTACCGGCTGCGGGAGGAATTGAATATCTCCTTATACGCCGCCCATTTCAATCATCAGTTGCGCGGAGCGGACTCAGATGCGGACGCTGTTTATGTCGCAGACCTGGCGCAGAAACTGGATATTCCTCTTACCACAGAAAAGGGGGACGTGGCCGGATTCCAGGCGGAACACCGGCTTTCACTTGAAGAGGCTGCTCGCGAGCTGCGTTATCGCTTTCTTTCCCGAACGGCCGGAGCGATAGGGGTGGACAGGGTAGCCACAGGGCATACCCGGAACGACCAGATAGAAACCATCCTGCTGCATATCATACGGGGGACCGGGCTGCGGGGACTTCGCGGACTGCAATCCTGTCAGGCGCTGAAGTTCGAGGGCCGGTCTTTGACGGTGATCAGGCCACTTCTGGAAATCAGGCGGGAAGAAACGGAAGCCTGCTGCTCCGAGCTTGAGCTCACGCCCTGCCTGGATTCCTCCAACCTTTCCTTCTCTTTGCTCAGGAATCGGGTGCGCCATGAGCTGCTGCCCCTATTACAAAGCTATAACCCGGGCGTCGGCGAATCCCTGCTGCGTACTGCCCGCATTGCGCGCGATGATCTGGCCTTTCTGGAATCGGAAGGCGATAAGGCCTGGCAAGAAGTAGCCTCCAGGAAAGGTAATACTGTGTTCTTCGATAAGGCGCGATTTAAAAATTTATCTCCGGCGCTGCGGCGCCAAATGCTGCGTAAAGCCATCGATGGGCTTCTGGGGACATTGAAGGATATCGAGGTACGGCATATCGAAGAGGTCCTGGAGGCCCTGGGAAAACCGGCCGGAAAGCAGATCATACTGCCGGAAGGTCTGGTCTTCGGTATCGAATACAGGCGCTATTTATTGGGATTTGCCCTGGATGAGTCGGTACCTCTTCCGGAGTTGAAAGGAAGTTATCGCATCAAAATCCCCGGGAAAACGGAGGTACCCGGTTGGGAGATAGAAGCTGAGATAAAAGCCCGAGCTTCGCTGGAAGATATTCCTCCGGACTGGATGGGGATGGGTGAGGTAGAGCTTACCGCCTGCTTCGACCTGGAGAACACTGGGCCTGTGATTCAGGTTGGCGCCAACCGCGGGGACGATCTCTTTCAACCACTGGGTATGGACAGCTTGAAGAAAGTGAGAGATTTCATGGCGGATGCCCGGGTGCCGAAAGCCTGGCGTGACAGAGTCCCCATTCTCAGTACTCCCCGGCAGATCATCTGGGTGGCCGGCTGGCGTATCGATGAAAGGGTAAAATTGGCCTCTCAGACCCTCAATGTCCTCTTATTAAAAATGCGCCGGAAGCCGGTTTAAGCCGGCTCCTGATGTTCTATTCCTCGACCAGCCGCTAGGTATTTT
>JAQULX010000404.1 GCA_028718465.1 Dehalococcoidales bacterium
GGCTGATGTCTACAAAATGCGCGCTGTATCCGGCAACTCGAACAATAACTTCCTGATACTTTTCAGGCTCACGCTGAGCGTTCCTCAAGGCCTCGTCTGACACACAGTTAAACTGAATGTGATCCAGTCCCATGTCGTACCAGGTGTCCATATACGCTTTCCAGAGCGAGTATCCTTTTTCTCCGGCAAGCTGGGTAGGAGACAATCGCTGGTTCAGCAGGAATGCCCGACCTTCAGTGATGTGATCGATCTTGGAACATGATTTCAGAACCGCTGTCGGTCCTTTCTTATCCAGTCCCGGCCCGGGAGAAATACCGCCGTCATACAAAGCATCTCCTCTTCTGCGGCCGCTGGGCAGAGCGCCCACGACATTGGCATAGTGAATATTACCGCTGACGTTCTCCGGCAGAATCGGCCAGTTGTTACCCATCGGATCTTTCAGCTCATGCGAAAATTTCGCACAATCGCGCAGGCATCGGAGCATGATGTTGTCGACATAATCATCATCATTGCCCCACTTGGGCGCGTTCTTCACGAAGTCCAGACGCATTTCTTCATGACCCTGCCAGTCATCATCCAGAGCTTTTTTGAGTTGAGCCATAGTGTATTTCTTTTCTTCGAAGACCAGCTTCTTGATTGCCGCCAGGCTGTCAATGTTTTCCACCCAGGTAAAGGCAGTTATCCAGGAATTACCGCGGCTGAGTGAAGGCGTCATTACATCCAGGCCGCTTTCCACCGAGCGCTCGGAGATGGCTGACAGGTATGGCCGCGGTGTATGATCTGCGGCAATGGATCTGGCCGCATTCACCATACGTACCAAGACGGAGAAAATGGTCTTCATCTGAAGCAGCCAGGCATCGTACACTTGCTCAAAATCGGTAAATGTAGCCGCATCAGGTGTTTCCGCTCCGATCTGCATGTTTACTATTGGGTCAAATCCACTGGTAAACACATACTCTATAATCTTGGCACAGTTGGCCGTCGCATTGGCCATACGCATCGGCTGAAATCCTTTCTTGGTGGTGGGACACGGTGACATACAAGCCTGATGTACCCAGGTGCGGACCTCTTCAATGGGATGTCCGTGCCAGTGCATGGAATTGGCAATCAGGAGAGGATCGTTGCGCATGGAAGGATAACCCAGTCCCTGACGAATACATTCGAAGCATTCGCGTAGAACTTCTTCCTTGACCTTGGGATGCCAACGGAAGCCGAAGGTCGGATTGGCCACTCTCACCAGACGAGCGGCCTGCAGCAGAGCTATTGTCATACCGTTGCATGCATCGCTGCCGTCCTTGTTGACTCCGCCTAATGTCCAGACCCAGGTTCCTTCAATACCCTGCAATCCTTCACGAAGCCATTTGGGTTTATACTGAGAAACTTCAGCGGCCCTGATCAGGAACTCACCGACCAGATCCAAAGCTTCTTCCTTGGTAATGCGCTTGTCAATTTCGACGTCTTTTTCATAATACGGACCGTGATAGTAGTCAGGTCTTGCCGGCCAGGCACCTTCGACAGCTTCCGCCCGGCTGAAGAGCTGAATGAAGAGGTCGTACTGGAGTGATTCCTGTAAAGTCCTGGGCGGCTTTGCCGGTACTCTATCGCAGCAATCGGCGATCTGCAGGAGTTCTTCTTTTCGTTTATTATCGGTCTCGTAATTTTCGGCGATGATTCTGGCCAGACGGGCAAAGCGCTCGGCATGACGGATACATGCTTCCAGGGTTATCTTGTAAGCTTCCCAATTATTCATCTTAAAATATTCCTGGGAAATGTTCTGCGTGGCAAATGGTTCGTGCACTTTGGCATCTGTCTCATCGACATTCTTGTCTAATTCGGCAATGATGTCTTCAAACGCCCGTTTGCCGGTCATGATGTATTCATAATCCTTGCCGGAATATCCACCTCTGGCCAGAGGCACACCCCAACCGATCGTACCGGAAAGGATTTTCCCTACGTCCTGAATGTCCGCAAAGGGTATTATCTTGTCGGCATCGGCCTTTCCGGACCAGTAAGCAATCACATCATTGATTACTTTCAAACTCTCATCAAGAGGTTCCGGAAGAGCGCTGGAATCATTGAGAACCTCAGCATTCAGGATTGTGGCCATGCATGGATTCCAGCATATAGTATTAGGCAGACTGCCCACGTAGCCTACAAGCTGGGCCTTGTCGGTGATGAAAATTGTTTTGTTATCCAGGTAATGAGCAAATACTTTGGCCTGTCTTATTACTGCAGGATCAGGCGAATATTCCATCTCGCGCAAAGCCTGTGTATGCAATTGAGCTTGCTCCAAATCAACCTGCAGTCCGGCTGCATAAAGTCCACCGACTGCCCCTTTCTTCCAAATGGACTTTCTGAGATAATCCAGTCTCTTTGACCGTTTTTTCTCTGCAGCCCACCACCATTCTTGTTTCTTTTCCAGTTCTTGAATACTGGTGTTTTTTGCTGGTTCTGCCATAAAATTTTCTCCCTTCTTTTTGGGTAAGCATAGATTCTGTTTTTTTTATTTCTTCTCAAATGAGGAGCAAGAATTCGCTTCCATATTCGCCCCTACCGGTTTTGCTTTGTAGTAGGCTTGTCTTGGATCAACCACCCTTTGAACGCAATCCCCCTTGTTCGGATCTTCCTTTATGGGGAAGAACTTCTTGCACTCCTTGCATAATGGCATTAATATCACCTCCTCCAATTGTTAACTTTTTTAAAAATTTTGATTTAACTTTTATTCCATCTATTACATTAAACTTTTAACTTTTCGTTATGTACTGCCGGATTAAATATCTGCGAATGTTGGTTCTTACAGATAAATTTAATCCAGACATAATTGTGTAATTTTGATTTTTATCTTCCATAAACGGAAAATGCTCCGGATATAAGAAAGAAGTCGTTGCCGGAAGGTTGCAATATCTCGGTGATAGTTCGGTTAGATACGTTTTCTTTCTTGTTTTATCCTTGTCGGATGAAGAGGGCTTGCGCATTGGTTTTAGTCTTTTCTCTCTTATTTAAATTAAAAAATTCGAATTAAGACGTAAAATGCATTATCGGCCAAAAAGTTGAAAATTTATCCTATTTTGATTTAAGGACAAACTTTACTCATTATTCTTCTTATGATCCAATTCTCTTTTGTGGTATTTATTATTAATAACGTTTGTTATTAATAACGTTTGTTATTTATAAAACAAACACAATTTATAAGTCAAGACTTTTTATTAAATTATTGATGGAAGGTAATTTAAAATGAGATTTTTGTCAGATTTTGAATCTTTACGCCGATTTAGCGCAGATTTATGATAATTAACGATGAAGTTTTGAGTAGATTTCAAATACGGCACAAACAATTTTTTGAAAATCTCTGTCTGTTCTTTATATGATGTCGCTCCTGAGAATACAGTTTCGTGGTAAATTATACCACACAAAAAAACAAATAAAAAATTACCGTATTCTTTATCCAGTTTGAGATAATCATTGATTGCATTTCGATATTGAGATGATAAACTTTTTGGTAAATTTAACGACTCATTAGTTTTTTCTGCATAGCGTGAATAATCAATAGCAAGAGTTAAGAGATTTTTAAAAAAAGACTTATTCTCTGCCACAAAATTTAGCAATACATTCAAGCGCTCTTCTAAAGGAGTCCTCTCGTTAATTCTTGATAATACCTCCTCTATATTTGTTTGGACCATTGTTTGAGATACGTATTCAAATAACTGATCTTTG
>JAQULX010000405.1 GCA_028718465.1 Dehalococcoidales bacterium
AGGTAGCCTCGGTAGGGCTGGCAAAATTCGTAGCTACAGCCCCCCCTGATGTTATACTGCACGGCGGCGAGACAATCTCAACGGGCGTTTTTTCTTTTAAAGTATTTTTTACGCCGGGACATTCACCCGGACATATATGCCTTTATGAACCTGACAAAAAGATCCTGCTTTCCGGAGACCATATCCTGCCTAACATTACGCCCCATATCGGTTTGCATCCCCAGTCAGGCAGAAACCCGCTTGGTGACTATATCAACTCACTTGAAGGGTTGAAACAACTGGATACCGAACTTGTTTTACCGGGACATGAGATTACCTTCACCGGCCTTAAACAAAGAATCGACAAGATTATTCAGCATCATCAACAGAGAAGTTCAAATATTCTGGATAAGATAAAAGACGAGCCGAAATCAGCCTACCAGGTAGCTACAGCGATGACCTGGTTGTCAGATAAAGACGGCGCCAGCTGGCAAAAACTGGAAAAGTGGGAAAAGAGATCTGCATTACTGGAGACTCTGTCTCACCTTGAATTTATGAGATTCGAGGGGAAAGCGGAGAAAATAACCAGAGACAGTATCATATACTACCACCAAACCTGATATAATATACTCATGAAAAAGATTGGTATTACCACCACAGCTCCTATAGAAATACTCATCGCGGCTGGCTATCAGCCGGTAGACCTGAATAATATCTTCATCACCGATCCCAGCCCCGAACGGCTGGTAAACATCGCCGAAAGGGCAGGTTTTCCTTTGAATTGCTGTAGCTGGATTAAGGGGATCTACGGTGTCTGCATGGACCGCGGAATCGATACCGCCCTCTGCGTTACCCACGGTGACTGCTCAAACACCATTATGCTGATGGAGGTACTCAGGCTCAAAGGGCTAAACACAATATCCTTCGCCTATCCTGACCGGCCAGACCCCCGGCATATGCAATTTGCCTTGCACGCACTGGCTGAAACCCTGGGCACTACGCTGGAAGCTGCCAACCGGATCAGGGATGAACTTCAGCCAGGTCGTGATGCAGCCCTAACACTTGATGAGCTTACCTGGCGGAACGGTCTGGCAAGCGGAGGCGAGAATCACCAGTGGCTGGTTGCCACCTCCGATTTTAACCAGGACCATAACAATTATCATCACCAGATACAAGAACTGTTAGCCGAGTACCGGAACCGGCAGCCTTACCCCCCGGACTATCTCAGACTGGCATATACAGGCGTCCCCCCCGTTTACGCCCAAAACCTTTATAATTACCTGGAGAACAATGGAGCCAGGGTGGTTTTCAACGAGATTCAGCGCCAGTTCGCTATGCCTGAACCCGGGGGTTCACTGGCTGAGCAGTACTCCAATTATACCTATCCCTATTCCATACATGAGCGCCTGAGTGATATTACCGCCGAGCTTCACCGGAGACAGGTTGCAGGGGTTATCCACTATGTACAGGCGTTCTGTCACCGGGGAATTGGAGATATCATCTTCAGAGATGCCCTGGACCTGCCCATTCTCACTCTGGAAGGGAATGATGACTTCTTCTTAAACAGCCATAATAAGACACGCATTGAGGCTTTTCTGGATATGCTGCACAGAAGCCGCCGGAGGATTAAACACAGACAGCGAGTCCCCGGCTAACGTAAATAATCCATATAGCGAAAGCTTTATTAAGGAGGTAGCAATGAAGACCAAAGTAGGAATCAACGGGTTTGGCCGTATCGGCAGGTTAGTACTCAGGTCTATAAATGAATGCCAGAATGACAAACTGGAGGTAGTAGCGGTCAATGACCTGTCTGATACCAGGACTAATGCTCACCTGCTGAAATGGGACAGCACATACGGGGGCTATCCCGGTGAAGTGGCAGCAAAAGGCGATGCAATTGTGGTTGATGGTCGAGATATAAAGGTAATTTCTGAGCACAACCCCGGTGACATTGCATGGCGAGACTATGGAGTTGATATAGTAATCGAATCAACCGGCCTTTTCACAGACGCCACCAAAGCCGCTGCTCACCTGCAGGGCGGCGCTAAAAAGGTAATAATATCAGCGCCGGCCAAAAATGAGGATGTCACCATTGTCCTTGGAGTCAATGAAGACCAATATGATCCTGCCAAACATAAAGTTATATCCAATGCTTCCTGTACCACTAACGGCATTGCGCCGGCGGTCAAAGTACTGCACCAGAACTTCGGGGTAAGCAAGGGACTGATGACCACCATTCACGCTTACACGAATGACCAGAAAATACTGGATACGTTCCATAAAGACCTGCGCCGGGCCCGGTCAGCAGCGATGAATATTATCCCCACGACTACCGGAGCTGCTAAAGCCGTTACTCAGGTTATGCCCGAGCTAAAAGGCAGAATTCACGGCCTGGCCTTCAGGGTTCCCACACCTACCGTATCCGTTATTGACTTCGTTGCTGACCTTGACAAAGAGGTAACGGTTGAGCAGGTCAATCAGGCTTTCAAGACTGCGTCAGGAGGCTCTCTGGCCGGAATTCTGGAATACTGCGAAGAGGAACTGGTCAGTATGGATTTTAAAGGCAACCCGGCCAGCTCTATCCTTGATGCGCCCAGCACCATGGTCATTGGCGGCAATATGGTGAAGATTCTTACCTGGTACGACAATGAGTGGGGATATAGCTGCCGTCTGGCTGACCTGGCTGCATATATTGCAGAAAAAGGCTTTTAGCAGGCAGTAAACAACCCGTACTTTTGTAGGGGGGTCTTTATCCCAGGAAATCATTTTTCGGCTGGATACCGCATGAATGTGGGTTTTTAAAAAATATTCATGTGATTGACATTGCAGCATAAAGATGTTTAAAATAACATAATTAATTACCAACTAAGGCTAATATGAAGTTAATAGTTATAGGTTTAGGACAATGCGGCGGGAGAATCGCCGATGAGTTTGGCCGGCTGAACAGAAGAGCGCGCAGTCAGCGTGGTCTTGATATAATCCCCGGTAACTTTGCCGTTAATACTGATGTTGCTGACTTAAGCGGGCTGGTTACTATAAAGGCTGATTACCAGCATCGTATTCTCATCGGCGGGCGGAAGACGGGCGGTCACGGGGTAGGTAAAATCAACGAACTGGCAGCCGAGATAGCCAAAGAAGATGCCGATAAGGTTGTCGAGACAGTAAGAAACACCAAAAATATCTCTGAAGTAGACGCTTTTTTGCTAACTGCCGGCGCTGCAGGCGGCACCGGCTCCGGCTCAATAGCCGTAATAACCCAGCAGCTAAAAGAACGTTACGTTGACAAGCCGGTATATAACCTCATTGTCCTTCCCTTCGACCATGAAGAAACAACCGAGGACAGAACCATATACAATGTCGCTACATGCCTGAAATCAAGTTATCTAATGGCTGACGCGGTATTTCTTGTTGATAACCAGAGATATGTCAGAAAAGACGACGCAATCCTGAAGAACCTGCATAAAATAAATTCAATGATAGTGTGGACTTTTTATAATATACTCTGTGCCGGTGAAGAGAAAAAGCCCAGATACATCGGCGCCAAGATGCTTGATGCCGGAGATATTATACAGACACTGACGGGATGGACAACTATAGGTTATGGCAGGTCACAGCCCCGCTCATTCAGGTCCTTTTTTGAAGGGGTACGCGATTTCAGGGATAAAGCATCTGAAACCCAGAGGGGAACACAGGCAATGGATGACGCTATCAGCGGATTGTCGCTGAAGTGT
>JAQULX010000406.1 GCA_028718465.1 Dehalococcoidales bacterium
AGAGGGCGTACATTGCTGCGCATGGCCAAGTTAACTCCGAAGTCTTCGCCCCAGCTATAGAATTCGTGTCCTGCGTAGGAGATAACCTCAAGCATCTCGTTCATCGGACTGGTTCTGGCGGCGTTATCAATATCGTCCTGATTGAAACTGCCTCGTAACGCTTCATAGTAACGAGGGGGTGCCGAACCGGCGTATATTGCCTGGTCAACATCGTCACGGATGAATCCAAGGGTTGCTTTCCACTCTTCATCGCTATAACTCCCCGGGCCGCTGCCGAACATCGGCAGGTTAATACCGACAGCATAATCGGGTTGGGTTATTTTCTCTCGCGTATAAGCGGTATCCTGCAAATAAGCCGCTTTAAGAGTTTCTTCGTTTTCCGGCAGTATACTCAAGAGTTCCAGCCAGCGGTTTGACTCTGACGAGGTAATTTCGGTCTCTTCGGTTTCCTGCGTGCAGCCGGCTGGTAACAAAAGTGTGGTTGCCAGTAGCAATGTAAGTGCAATTGTGCCTATCAGTTTTTTCATTCTTTACCTCCTAAGATTCTGTTCACAATCAGGTAAGGACCGGAATACCCGCCGGGTAACTCGTTGTGGAGTTGCTCCGAATAGCCATACATCACCTTGCCTGCAATATCCGCCTCTTCTCCGTCACGCAGGACAACACTGCCTGACCCATCCAGAATCTCAAATACGCCATTATCGATACGAGCTGTATAGTCATCTGGCCAGAAGGTTGTGTAGCTTACTATGCCCTTATTCTCTTCCGGTTTAGCCTCAACGCGAATATGCGGGTATTTTGTCAGGATTCCATTATAACTGGCCACCAGACTGCCAGTGAGGGCAATTTCCTGCTTCGCCGATTCATCCAGAAGTGGTTTTCTCTTCAGAAAGTAGACTTTATCTTCCCCGGAAGTAATCACTTCAAGACTGAACAGGTCTGAAGAGAAGTTCAGGCTTAACCGTGTCCCTTCGGCCTGGAGCCAGAATGGCCCCTCGGTACCGGCAGGAAGGGGCTCTTTCAGAAGCTGGTTAACATTTTCGATGATGCCAGCGCTGCCACCACCCATTACTATTTCTTCGCCTACCCTTCCCACCACCTTGCCGTCCCTGTCCAGTATCTCGATTGTGCCGTTGTTGTTATGCACGAAATAGTCTGGCTGCCAGATGATGAGTGTTCCGTTAACGCGGAGGTAACCGTTCTCCAGTGTCAGCTCCCCAACCATGAGGGCTGTCATATAGCTCCCGCTGGCCGTTTTAAGCTGAGGGAAATGGACTGACGGGTCGGGTTTGATACCGGGTGGGGGCCCCTCAGCAGGCTCATAAATAACGTCTGATACTACATTCTCAGGTAATTCTTCTCCGGCCTCCTGAAGCGTCTTGATAAAGAGTTCGTTATCGGTAACCATGAGAATAACAACGTTTTTCTTAACGTCTATGTAAGAACAGAAGGAGAGCCCCAGTCTTTCAAGGAGACGGGTAGCCTCCATCTGTGCCGCCTGGAGTTTATCTAACGTAACCTCTAGATTGCGTACTTCTATAATTTCTGCCAGGGGTGAGTCTTCCGTGACATACTTTTTTATCGTCTTACCGCCATCTCTGGTGAAGGTTACTACAACCTTGAACTCCGGAGTATGCTCCAGCCAGAGCCCGGCAAAGGTCTCCTTTTCATTGTTGTTCAACGCTGTCTCCAGTTCTCCAATCCCGCCATTGTTTTGCAATTCCAGACGGCGGCGACCCTCCTCCACGGTGACGCCGTAAGCTTCCGCATAGACTGCTGCGTCAAACATGACTGGATTATCCTTGTATTTCTCTGCCAGCTCAGCTAACTTTTCAGACGATAAGCCCCCTTTTTCCACTTGAGCCGATGGCGTCTTCCTACCTTCTACTGATGGTTCTGTTTTCGCCGGAGCACAGGCAACAGTCGCCAGCAGCATTGCTATTAGAAACACCGCCGGGACAATAATTAGCTTTTTCATTCTTCACCTCGCATATCTCTATTAGTGAGCATCCACATTCTTCGCAGCAAAAAGTGCAAACTGAAACCGGGTTGTATCTAATCTTTTATAGGCTCCCGGTAAACCTCCTGTATCTTATTATCAATAACAGCGCGAAGTCTCTTATATATCTCGTCAAGCGGATAAGGCATATCAAGGTAGGTCAACCCTTTGTCGGGCGTTAGGTAACCAAAAGCAGTTACTACCTTTTGTCCGTCCTCGTGCTTAACAAAGAATGTGAACCTTCCATCACCCATAGTAAATCCGCCGGCTGGCATGCCTGGTATCGGGTCCATCGGCTTGCCCGGGAATTGATAGTAGTCATCTAGTTTGGCGAATTCACTCGTCTGAAACAGACTCAGGATGCCGTTGAGTTCTTGTGAGTCGATTTGACCCTGGCTCCAAATCCTGACGGGTGGATTTTCCGGTATTGGCATCCTCAAGTTCTTTTCCTCAACATAGACTACAGTCCCGTCACTATAGAGGTACAGCTTGTCAAACTCTCCCCTCATCACAAAGTCAAGCTGCGTGGCGATGACCGGCGCGTCCTTCGGAATCTCGATTCCGATTGGTGGGTTAAGCAATTCCCACGGTGATATAATTAGCACTTGCCTGACGTAAGCAAACATTACGCCGCCCTGCAGAGTCCCGTTTATCGTCAGCGGATAGGAAACATTATCGCTGAATCCTCCACCAATCAGAGTAAGCCTCGAACTGATACTCTTATCCGGCAATAGTGGGTTCGATGAGCTGACATTGAATGTGAAGGTGTAAGCCCTGATACCTACTTTTTCGAGTGTGGCATTCAAAGAGACAACCGGCTCATTGGACACATTCATAACGGTCAATTCGACGATCGGGCCACCAGGATTAATTGGAGTAAGAGGACCTTCCACTGATATGATATCAATCGGTTGTTGATCCGTGATAGTTGGGGTTGTAGAAGGTTGAGGTGTGGCTCCTGATGTAACACTGAAACTGTTTGCTGAAATAATTATAGATTTGATGTTTTCAGGGAAATTCAAATGTAAGGAGATTTCACACGTTTCCCCGGACTCTAGAATAAATTGGTTCTTCCCATAGATAGAATTGTACTTATAAAAAGTCCATGCAACCGTTTCACCTGCTTCATTATATCCTAGTGCATTCAAATTAATATATGTATTCTTATTATCGATGTTTTGAATAATACCTGTGATTACTAGAATAGGATCGTTAGGATAAACAAGAACCGAAGGGGATACCGGTGACATGTAATATTCGTCGCTAGTGCCCTGAAAAATTTGAATGTCCTTGAGCAATACTCCCGATACTTTTTGTGAAACTTTCAAGGGGATGCCTATACTGGATGATACTTCTATTTCGGTAGAGGTATTAACATGATTTGTGCAAGCTGTTGTCGGTATTGAGGTATGGGTTTCACCAGTATTTGTTTGACAAGCAGTGACAAACAATAGACCGACTAGCATGAGAGCCATATAAATATATATCAGTATTTTCATTAGTATTTCCTTTTGAAGTATTCAAAGAAGCTAACGAACTCCGCTTCCTAACGTAACCACAGTAATTCTGATAATGTCTTCAAATTCTTCAGGAAGTTGAATCCCGCGTGACAAGATTCCGCTATCGAGCCAGTAACTCCGTTTTGTTACAGTCCCATCAATAAGGTGGAACTCTAGAAAATATTGCTCGTTTCCTGTTTTATGCAGA
>JAQULX010000407.1 GCA_028718465.1 Dehalococcoidales bacterium
ATCCATGGGCAAGCGGTACAGGTCCAGGTCAATGCCCCGCGACTCCTGGATTATGTTCTGGGCTTTACCCAGTATCGTTAAGTTGGCCAGACCCAGGAAGTCCATCTTCAGCAGGCCAATCCTGGCGATGTTTTCCATGGTGTACTGGGTCATAACCAGGCCGCTCCCCTCGCTTTTAGAGACCTGCTGCAAAGGCACGTGGCGGGTAAGCGGCTCCCTGGAAATGACGATCCCGGCCGCATGGGTGCTGGCATGACGGGAAATGCCCTCCACCCGGCGCGCCGAATCTATCAACTTCCTGATAATGGGGTCTGCTTTGTATATCTCTTTTAATTCGGCGTTCTCTTCCATGGCCCGGTCGAGGGTCATGCCGACGCCTAAAGGTATCAGCCGGGTTACGCGGTCCACGTCACTGTACGGCATACCCAGCGCCCGGCCGACATCTCTCAACGCTGCCCGGGCGCCCAGTGTACCGAAAGTGATGATCTGCGCCACATGGTCGGCGCCGTACCTGTGGGAAACATAGTCGATCACTTCCTGCCGGCGATAGTCTTCAAAGTCGGAATCGATATCGGGCATCTCCTTGCGCTCGATATTCAGGAACCGTTCAAAGACCAGTTTATGTTCGATCGGGTCCACCGTGGTAATTCCCAGGCAGTGCAGAACGATGCTGGCTGCCGCGCTGCCCCTCACCCCCACCAGTATTCCCTTCTTCCGGGCGAAGGAGAGCATATCCCAGACCACCAGGAAATAATTGGCGAACTGGGTCTTTTCGATCACTTCCAGCTCATAGGCCAGGCGCTGTTCGATTTCGGGGGTGGGGTTGGGATAATATTTCCGGAACCCTTCATAACACAGGTCGCTCAGGTATTGCTGGGCGTTTTTGTCCGGCGGCAGCTCTATCTCCGGCAAATGCAGCCGTGAAAAGTCCAGCTTGAGGTCGCACATATCGGCGATACGCCGGGTATTTTCAATGGCCTCCGGAATATCCTTGAAATTTTCCGTCATCTCCTGCGGGCTCTTGAAATAGTAGAAGTCCCCGGCCATCTTCATGCGTTTTTCGTCACTCACTGTGGAGTTAGTGCCGATGCAAAGGAGTATGTCGTGTATCGGAGCGTCTTCCCTGTCCAGGTAGTGGACATCGTTTGTAGCTACCAGGGGCAGATCCAGCTCCCGGCTCATGGCGATCAGTTCGCTGTTCACTTTTTCCAACTCGGGGAGCGGGTTCCTCTGTATCTCCAGGTAAAAATCGCCGTACACCTTTTTGTACCACAGCGCGGTATCCCGGGCCTCCTGTAAACGGTTTTGCAGAATCAGGCTGGGCACTTCTCCACCGACACAGGCGGATAAGGCGATCAGCCCATCGTGATATTTTTCCATGAGGGCATGATCGATCCTGGGCTTATAATAAAATCCTTCGATATGGGCCTTGCTGGTAAGCTGCATCAGGTTGCGGTAGCCGGTCTGGTTTTTGGCCAGCAAGACTACATGGTAGCTGCTTTTGTCCGCCGCCGTCCGGCTGGTATGGTCGCTCTGAGCCACATACAGCTCGCAGCCGATGATGGGCTTGATCCCGGCCTCTTTGGCAGCCAGGTAAAAATCTATCGCCCCGTACATAGATCCGTGATCAGTGATCGCCAGGCTGGTCATTCCCATCTCTTTGGTCCGCTGAATTAGCTGGGGAATGCGGCACATGCCGTCCAGCAAACTAAATTCTGTGTGAACATGGAGGTGGTTAAACATAGGCAGTCCTTGAGGATATTTGTTTCATTATAACACAGGCTATAGTTTTGTTAACATCCTGGCATGAATATGGCATGAACACCCGGAAGGTTAGATGACGAAAAAGAACGCTAAATTTTCCTTTTCTCCCGGCATTCTTTCATGATATAGTCAAAGACCTGCCGAAGGCATGTCTGGTCTACGGGCACGGAAGAATGAGATGGTAGCCTCCTTGACGATTCGCTGAATATTGGATGGCTCCCTTAGTAAAAATGGAATATCCATAAAAAATCATTATAACATAAGCTTTATATCCAGCCGTGCTGCAATTAACCTTTTAACAATTTGTAATCGATTCCTGTTTTAAACCCCATTCAGTCTTAACAGCTTTGCTTTCGTTGAAATCAGTTTGCCGCGCATATAGCATATAAATATGAGCGGCTGCCACGTAAGCAGCCTTAAAATAGTCGGAATGTTTTACCAACTCTGAGAGAATATTAAGGAGCGTTATATGGCGACTAGTTTGATAACCGTCAAAGATGTCCAGGAAAAATCGAAGGACGGCAGCGCCTGGTTGGAAATAACGGACCAGGAAAACCGCATCCACCGGATCTTCCGCCGAGTCCAGGACAACGAGGGCAACTGGCACGACCTTTCCGGCAAATATGAAATGCTGCGCAACAGCGAGAACCGGAAACTCCGGTTGACCACTGAGCAAAAAGGCCGCTTTACCAACGTGGTAGATGTCGAACCGGTGGAAAGCGCACCACCGCGAGGCGGCGGCAGGACTACCGAAGATAGAGAAGCTGAATGCCGGCTGAAGACTTTTACCACTGCCTACGCCAAGGACCTGGCAGTCGCGGGAAAGATCACTCCTGATGCTATCCTGGGATGGTCGGAGCTATTTTTCCGCTATTTGCAGGGGCAGGTCACTGTCAGTGATGAAGAACTGGACGAAGCCATGGGGAAAATGATGGAAGCACCGTCACCGGCCAAGGCTTCTCAGCGTAAAAGTACTGCCGGCAGGGAAGTGTCAGGGGTTGTGTCATAAGCCTGACCTCTTAGCTATCATAACGAGTTCGTATTGTATCCGAATCCGCGAGCCTGGTTAATAGTGGTACATCGCCTTCGGCAATCGAAATTGTGGTATGCCTCGCAATGACGATCCGTGTGGAGAGAGACCTTATTTAACCCGCTCGCAGCCGATTATCGGCCATTTTTCTTCGCGGGCCAGCTTGCACAGCTCCCTGTCGGGGTAGGTGGCCACCGGATTACCAACCATCCTGAATACCGGGATATCATAGATGCTATCGGCATAGGCGTAGCTGCGGCCTAAGTCCACCTCAAGCTGATTGGCCTGAATAAACCCTTTCAACAGCCTGGCCTTATTTTCACCGAAGCACAGAGGCGGAATAATTCTTCCGGAGTATTTACCATTCACTCTCTCCAGTTCGGTGCCCACCACATAATCTATTCCCAGTCTTTGCCCGACGACTTTTAAGAAATCGGTGAACATGCCGGAGAGAATCACTATTTTTTCATTATTTTGCTGATGCCTGACCAGTATATCCAGGACGTCTTTCCTCATAAGGGGAAGTATGTAGTTATCCGTTACCCACTCAAAGGCGCTTCTGCCTTCTTCAACGGTAAAATTCTTGAACAGCGCGGACAGGTCTTCGCCCCACTTTACCCGATCTTTTTCCTTGCTGTAGAGTTTTGCCTTGGATGCCAGCCAGAAAGGGAGATGGCTGAGAAAATAGACCAGGATTCTGCGCCTTTTGACTCTCTTTTCCCGGTGATGTCTGGCTACTCCTTCCCACAGGTGGCCGGTTGTCAAGGTGCCGTCGAAGTCAAATATCGCCAGATTGACCTTTTCTTTTGCCATAATATGCTCCGCCGTACGGTTTACTGAATTATAGCATAGGAAGGACAATTTTTATTATATTATTTTTCCATTCTGGTTTGGGGGGTGGAAAGATGATT
>JAQULX010000408.1 GCA_028718465.1 Dehalococcoidales bacterium
TCTCCTACCTTTCGCGCAGTGTAGCCGACATGGTCAGGCGGGGTGAAGACCTTTCCGAACTGCCGGGTCTTGCCGAAGACCTGGCTGGCAAAGTCACCGAAATCGTCAAGACCGGCCGACTGTCCGCCCTGGAATGGCTGAAGAAGACCATCCCCGAAGAATTGAGGGCTATCACTCATATTGCCGGACTGGGTCCCCGCAGGGCTTACCGGCTGTATTACGGTATGGGCATCAGCAGTATTAAAGAACTCGAGCAGGCTGCCAGGGAAGGCCGGATTAAAGAGTTGCCCGGATTCGGTATCAAACTTGAGCAGGCCATCCTGACGGATATCGAGAGAATGGGCGAGTTCAGAAGTGAAAGACGTTTTTTGTGGTCGGCTGCCGAAGATGTGGTGCAGCCCCTTCTGGCCTATTTGTGGGATTCCAGAGGGGTCAAGCAGGTAGAAGCCGCGGGCAGTCTCCGTCGAGGTGCCGAAACAGTCGGTGATCTGGACATCGTGGCAGCCTGTGAAAAGGACTGCGACCTGATGGTCCGTTTTATTAGCTATGATCAGGTAGATAGAGTGATCGCCAAAGGCCCTACCAAATCCACGGTGATACTACGCAACGGGCTTCAGGTAGACCTTCGCGCAGTTCCTGAAGAAAGCTTTGGGGCTGCTTTACATTATTTTACCGGTTCTCAGCCTCATGTTGTCGCTGTGAGGAAGAGAGGCGTCAGGAGAAGGCTGAAAATAAATGAGTACGGCGTATTTAAAGGAGAAGACCTGATTGCCGGAAAGACAGAAGAAGAGGTCTATGCAAGGGTAGGTCTTCCTTATATTGAACCCGAATTGCGGGAAAACCGGGGTGAAATCGCGGCTGCCCTGCAAAACCGGATGCCTGATTTAATCACCCTGGAAGATATTCGCGGCGATCTGCACTCTCATACCCGGCTAACAGACGGGCGTTCCAGCCTGGAAGATATGATCAAGGCAGCCAGGGAAAAAGGCTATGAATATCTGGCTGTCACCGAACATTCACGCCGTCTGACCGTTGCCCACGGCCTGGACGAGAAGAGACTGGCTCAGCAAATCGAGGAGATCGATAAACTGAATGCCACGCTGCAAGATATTACTTTGCTCAAAGGAATCGAAGTGGATATCCTGGAGGATGGTTCTCTGGACCTGCCGTCTTATGTTTTGAAAGAACTTGATCTGGTGGTCTGTTCCGTACACCACAAGTTCAAACTGCCCCGGGACAAGCAGACCGAACGCATTATCCGGGCGATGCACCATCCCTGTTTTATGGTGCTGGCGCATCCGACCGGGCGCCTGCTCCAGGACCGCGAACCCTATGATGTGGATATGGAGAGGGTGATCAGGGAAGCGCGGGAAACCGGCTGCGTGCTGGAGTTAAATGCGCAACCGGACCGGCTGGACCTGGATGATATTTACTGCAAGATGGCCAAAGAGATGGGGGTGCTGATTTCTATCTCCAGCGATGCCCACAGCGCTGATGAGTTGGATTTCATGCGTTACGGTATCCTCCAGGCCAGACGGGGATGGTTGGAGCCGCTTAACGTGATAAATACCCGCAGCCGGAAAGAGCTAAACCGGATCCTTAAGAAAACAAGGCGGAGCGTACTGGCCTATACCAGATGAAGTGGCCGTCTTTACCCGTTGCCCTCGAGAAGCAATCCCCGGCTTTGCCGCAGCGGACATTGAACGGCGGGATACCTCCCGGTGTTTTAACTCCTTACGTGCGCCCGAAGGTTTACAGGGAGGGAGAAGTTCTCTGTGCCGGAGTGCATCTCCTGCCAAATTGTTTCGTCTTTACAAAGATAAGTGTCCGGCATGATAATACCGCCAAGAAGGAGCCTTCATTCTAGCCCTCACCGATAATCACTGTTTCCAGTGACCTCCCAATAAGAGCTTCGATCTCCTTCCGGACAGCCAGAGCCTGGTCCCGGCGCGAGATGATATTCCACCTGGCCTGTGGGTCTCCACCGTATTTTTCCAGGGCTGCCTGATACCGACTTTCGAGGGGTACCACGACTGTTTCCATTACCAGTTTGTCCGCCAGCAAGACGATTTTGGTTTCCAGATCAACTGTCCGGCCAATTCCGGCTAAACAGGTATGCATCTCAACCATTTCCGCCACTTTACGGAAACCCATGTCCCGCAGCAGTCTGGCCCCGGCCGTTTCATGATCCGGCCGGCCTTTAGCAATATCATGCAAAATGGAAGCTGCCCGGACCGCTTCTATATCCAGGTCTGCTCCGGACTCAACCAGAGCCTTACTGACAGCATCCGCAACAAAGGAAACCTTCCGGCTGTGATTATACACCGGCGGCTCTAACCGGCAGATATCGTGAATGATCGATTCGCATTCATCTTCGGTCGGGACTTCGTATCGTTTCCAGCATTCTTGCAGCACCCTGTAATCAGATGGACTATCGATATCAAAATGGATATAGCTGTCCGGGACCGGGACTTCGACGGCCGTGTTTTCATAGTCCTGGAGAACCGATTTTAAATTGTTTTCCTCGGTGCTTTCCCGAATTTGCCGGAAAATTCGTGACGGCAGAAGAGGCGGATGGCCTCTGTGCTTTCTAAACGTCGGGTAAATCACCTTCCCGGAATTTTCAGCGGCTGCCTTTATCAATCTGCGTATGGTATAAGGTCGGACCAGGGGGATATCAACCGGGGCGATAAAAACGGCCTCACAGGTGGAGCCGACAGCCCGCAGTCCCGCCTGTACCGAAGTAAACATCCCTCGGCGGTAGCGGGGATTTACGATGATGCGGATGCCCGCGGACTTTATGCCGGAGATTAATTCTTCCTGCTGGTGACCGGCTATCAGGATGACCTCTACCCCATTGTCGGAAAAGGTCTGGATCAAATGATCGGCGATGACCCGGTCTCCCAGGGGCAGTAACGGCTTGAAGCTGTGCATGCGGCTGGAAAATCCGGCAGCCAGTATTATTGCGGCATAGCGGGTGTCTATCAATGGATAATCCTCAATTGAATTATTGATAATCGGCCCATGAAAGATGAATAATATTATCCCCACTAAAATCCTCTTCATATCCGGAAGATATCCGGAGAAATCAGATATGGAATATCCCCGGGAGGAAAGGAAAATTATATTCATCTTTATCGCGGCTCTGCACTGGTCTGTGTCAGCCACCGGGAATAATACTGTATATTATGATACCATTTGAATTAGCGCATTGCCATCAGCGCTATATATAACGTAATAAATAAATGCGCCCTGAGTTATGTCCCACCCTGAGATACTCCGTTGGGGAGAGGATTATGATTAAGGAATCAGGAAGGGAGACCGGGTAGATTCCGTGTCAAAGCACGGAATGACGGGACAATAAAGGGGTGCCGCCGTATTTTGCTGTCACCCCGGAGGAGCCTCACTCACTAATACCTGAGGCGACGAAGGGTCTCAGGGAGGGGTAGACTCAATGCCCTGAAGTGTGGCTTCCCAATCCTGAGATGCTCCGTAATTCAATCAGGATAATGGAGAAACTCTGACTACTGCATGACACCCTGTTTTTAGCACCCGCTTATTGCGCTATATATAGAAATTGGACTTTGTACAAAATCAGCCCAGGCACTTTACAAAAAGTGAGAACTGCACAAAACTGATCTTGTGAACATCGCCAATGGCGAAAATCAGTTTGCGCAGTTCCGCAAACGATTATATCACAAGTA
>JAQULX010000409.1 GCA_028718465.1 Dehalococcoidales bacterium
GTATTCAGGGCGTACTACTTTGAACTATAAACCTGGGTTATAAGGGAATCCCGGGCCGAACTTTTTCATTTGGTCCGGTTCTGCTTACAGTCGATGGCCTTTTGAATGATTTCGGCAATCGGACACTACTCGCATTTTTCACATAATTCCTGGCTTTCCGGGAATTCTTCATCCTCGAGCTGAGCCTTAACCATTAGTACCTACAGTTTATATTCTAACCCAATTGTATACCATTATTCGTATTAATATTCCCGTAATCATTCTTAATAATAATGATATCCGTAACAAAATATCATGATATCTAATAAAACAGCACTAATTTATTGAAATTAAAACGATTGCCTGCTATTTCGAGGGGGATTTGTAGTAAAAACTGCGATTTCTGGGTCCGGCCCTGGCGAACCTGGAGCATGCTCTTGAGGGGGAGAATGTCATTTACCGCGCCTTCCGGCCGGTGCCGGCTATCAATCAAATTCAGCCTTTGATATGCGGCTATTCCGCCATCACAAAATCCTTGAGGCTGCCGATCTTTCCCATTTCTTTTAAGATAGTGAATTTTCGGGAACAATTCCGGCACAGGCGATAATTTCCGTAATCAGACAGTTCTGCCGGTGATTTTATATAGATGCATTTATGACAGATCAACCTGTTACCCTGAATGTTTCGCGTGGATTGTTTCGTCATTTTCCACCCCCTGAACTCTTGAACATTTCATTTTCGTATCGTTGAAATCTGATGATATTACGAGGCGTCCTGGCAGCTTTTTACAAGTGTCCCCTTAAGTCGATAGAGCATTGATTCTGCGTCCCTTTTTAAACGCCTTTCATATCTCATCTTCCACCAGAGCATCCCTGTTAGATAGTTGAGTTGTTCCCGGATAATAGTAATCTCGATAGAAGTCCCCGAATTTTCCGGGGTTAATCTCCAACTTAGCCGGATCCGGGGATGCTGGGTAAGAAACCAGCTATAGTGACTATACGGCTGATATTGATCAATTACCACATTGCAATGAAAGAAGCCTCCGGCAAAATCCATCCAGATCCAGCCGGCAGATTTTTTCTGCTTACTGTCTATGGATAGCGGCCAGATATGCAATATGAAGGGGTCCCAGTCGGCAGGATTATCCAGTTGGCTCGTTATTTTTGAGAAGCATATTTTCGGAGAACAGGGTATCCATATTTGCCTGGACACTCTAAAAGCTCCCTTTTGTCCGAGTTTGATCTTGCCTGATTCCCGTTTGCCCATCTTGTTCCATCCTTGCATGTTGAGTTTTTAAAATTTTTTGTTTTTCTTCAGGATATTAATATGCTGGGCGCCATTCCTGATTCGTTTAAAGTTCCTCTTCCGTCCGCAATATTTACAGGCCCCAACATCACGTGAATCAATAATCCAGTAATGTGTGCACTGGTCTAGTCTCATAACGGAAGTAAGCGAGACCGAATCTGAGAGCTGGAAATCACCCTGATCACCCAGATATTCCTTTATTAGTCTGGCAGGAGCCGGTAAATGGCAGCCGTGGAACGCGATTTTGGCATTTGCTGCCAATTTCGACTGCCAGGCAAGCAGTATCCGCTTCAAATCCTCGTAAGTATAACTGGCGTTAATCCACAATAAACCCACCTTTTCTTTGCATCTCCTGGAGGCTTCCGAGGAAGTCCTGTATCTACAGATATTCATTCCTTCTAATTCTTCCGGAGATAGATCGGTGAAAGATCCCGTGCCAATCTCCTCATCACTGGAATCGGCGGCTTTGTCACTTTCAAAAGAATTGATAAAGTATATTTTCACTCTCTGTTCTTTCTTAAGGCCTCGTACCAGCCAGGTCACCGCTTCTTCGCTTCCCACACAGACACACGCTTGACCCCTGGAAATTTTTTCGGCAAGTTTAAATAATAGGTGTTGTTCATCTTCCGATAAAGGGTTGCTGGTTTCTCCTTCATGGGGCTTTGTTGGCCTGTCTTTTCCCGGCGTCTCAATCTCGTAATTTAGCCCTTTTTTAAATGACCGGCCTGCAATCTTATTCAATGCAACCATAGATTTCACCTCTAATAATAATCTCTCAGTATTCGCCTCCGGCTGGTGCATATCAGGGTAGCCATGTACACGGGAACGCGAATCCATCTCGATTTGTTTACAATCGCTCGTATGATTGATTGGTAATTCCACCAGGATGCATAGGCGCTGAATTTATGGCCGCGTCTTATTTCTAATTTTTCTACCGATTTAATAAAACCAGGGTTTCCTTCCCTTCTGCGTCGCTATTTAGCGTCTATTTAAACAAGGAGCAGTTCTCGTATGCAGCGGGCTGTCCGGATATTATTCCTGTAGAGATATATAAAGCCCGATAGCAGAATGAGCACCCGGGACTGTCTTCTGCCTGATTGGTTATGGCTTTTCTTCAGAATGGTATTAAGGTTAGTCTCCAGATTTGATAGTCTGACAGTTATCCGGTCATCTCTATCGCAAAGACGAAAAGTCCCGATAGAGTTGTTCTATATAGTGATCAAGAGACCCTTCAACCAGGTTAAATGATGGGTGTGGGTAGTCCCAGCTTAACCCGGTATAAGGATCTGGAAGCTGATCGGGATTATCCACTCTTGCTACCAGAGTAGCATAGAAATCGATACTCGTCAAGCCTTGATCGATTTCCTTGTTAAATAACATGAAAAGGTCATGAACCGGTTGTCAGAGCACCTTGACTTAACCAATTTAATATGCTACTCTATTAGCAGACCCAAGTGAACAAATCTGGGGGTATTGGGGCACAATGATATATGAGTTTAGGAGAATATATTAAAACCATTCGGCACCGGAGAGGGCTCAGCCAGTGGGAGCTATCTCGACTCAGCGGTTTAACTCGCAGTCATCTATCGCGGCTGGAATTGGATGATATTGAGGATCCATCGGCCGGGACTTTCCTCTCCCTTGCCAGAGCACTTAAGGTTCATCCTAACGAGCTTTACCAGGCGGCTGGCTACATCGAAGAGAAAACCCGCTTCCGGAGGAGTTCAGTCAAGACTCCTGAAGAAGCTTTTGAGGATTTGGAGAAAGTAATCCTGCAGCCGGTGCCGGTGTTGCAGGAAATACAATCGAAGGCATCCGAAGTGGTACATTACAGCCCATGGGATCTTTCCCAGGGAGAACAGAACAAAGTCATCGGAATCTTAGCCAAGGGGTTCAGCCTGGAACCCGAGGTGAAAGAGGGCGATATTATCTTTGTTAACCAGGAGCAGAAGCCGGTTCCGGGTAATGTGATGTTGTGCTATCGGGATGATAAGGTCCAGTTGGAACGCTACGGTGGTAAACCTGGATCTAACGGGAATTCCAATGAGGGATTTCATGTGTACGGCGTCGTTATTGGCATCAACCGCAAATTGGGTTAATCAGCTTGAGATATAATGCCGGGTAACTGACCCGGATACCAACAATCAATCCCAAATAATTGAGTGGGAGGATTTTTATTTGTGGGACAGGCAATTGAATATCGGAAACTGTTGACCGAAGTTGTCTATATTAATTTGCCGGGACCCCAGGAACCTCAATCCGGTATGAGCGGCGGAGAGTTGCTTCATGGGTTTCTCGCTGAACTGCAGCGCTCTCCGAACCCTGAAGTGAAGGAATATATTGATTCCCTGTGCCTTAAGTGGAACGTTCATTACCGGTAGAATAAATTCGGTTAATGGTCCCGGAAAAACCACA
>JAQULX010000410.1 GCA_028718465.1 Dehalococcoidales bacterium
TAACGGTATTTGCAGTATTTTGCGGTCTTGTTTCATCCAAGAATCCAATAGCAATCTCCCCTTTTTCGATCTTTTTCTCTTTAAGCAACGAGAATGTCAGTTCAAGTTGGTTATCCAATATGAGTTCAGCATCAATAGGCCTTCGATAATCCATTGGGTAAGGTTTTGAGAAATGCATATTCATTTTGCCACGCAATATTCTTCTTACTTGGTCCTCCGATAAGTCAACTCCAAATTTTTCTAGTAGCTGTACCTTGACCTCCTGAGTCGTCCAATAGTCTTTCTTTTTGAGTTCTTCTTTTAGCTTTTCTAGATCTTCTTCATTCAGCTTTGGAGGTCTGCCACCCATATTTGGCTTATTCTTTATTCCTTCATATCCTTCTTCGTTCCAGTTCCTTATCCATAAATATCCTGTAGATGTGGCAATCCCACATATCGAACATGCAGTTTCCAGATCCAAAGAAAAATTTGCTATGGCATTGAGGAAGACCAATTTCATTCTTGTTCCATCATCCTTTTCGTGGCGGAGTCTGGCTCTTATTTCTTTCCGCTTTGCTATCTCAATCCTATCCCCCTTCATAGGGCAATATTGGTGGTAATATTATATTAAGTTTTGCAAGGAACTATAATCAAAAATTCGTTTATGCCTGGTATCCCAATCAAGCAAGAATGCTTTCCAGCCTGGGATGAGGTTTGAGCTGAAACTATCGGGTGTTTGTAATTGGCATCACTTGTGTTCCAGTTAGGCAACTTCTTGTCCACTTGAAGAGACTCTTCTTCAGGAGTCTCTACGTGCAGAGTTTGAAGCAGATCCCTGATGACCTCCCAGGGGAAGGTGGATATGACGCGACAGTTGGTCCTTCCCCGGTAGACTCCATCCTCGTAGATTCTTGCATCTGGAGAATAGCTGGCTGCGACAATGAGGTCGCCCTCCTTGTATTGTCCCTGACCCAAAGACAGTCTTTCAAACCTGAAATTTGCCCAGCACCCCAGGTTTGCCGTCTATCAGAGGCTGATATAGGTTGGGCTTATCCGCTCCTGCATTTAAAAGAGCACTGTACACAATATATTCATTAGCAGAAATATTAGCCACCATGGGATCTTCATAGCGGGTCAGGATCAGCCATGCAAGGTAATCGGCGCTGTCTATAGTAAGGTTGTATCTGGTAAAATTCACACCCAGAGAGGTGACGCCGCTAGAAGGATCCTCAATGATAACGGTGTACTTCATAGTAGTATTCATATAAAAAGAGACGTTGTAGGGCCCTATCGGTCCGGATTCGTAAGCTGCAAAGGCAGGTGACGCCAGACAAAGTACCAGGAGCATAATTCGTTCCGCATGCACTAATCTTGCCACGAATCTCATTGCGGTCCGGCTTTGTTTGAAGGCCATCAATATTTTCATCAAATTCCACCATTATCTTATTTCAAGATTGGAGGATCTAAACGAAAAACCTTTGGGTGCCTATCTGTCAAACTGTAAATGCCTTAAAAAAAAGAAATAAGTCCCAAAATATCTATCATTTCGCCCCCTTCTTGCGGTTTGTGCTCCTTGCCACTGCTCTGAGATTGTCCTTTCGATTGCTTCCACCGTTGCTGATCGGGTTCTTGTGGTCGCATTCCTTCGGATTACCTACAGCAAGCCCTATCTTTGCCCGCGCAGCATTTCACTGTGCTCGGGCCGCGATCTGCTCAGGTTTGCCATGGTACTCGCGATATTCCTTTTTGTAGTCACGTTTTGTAGTCATGCAAGCTCCGCTTCTGTCATCGCTTTCTTCAATCTGCTCTCGGCCAAAGTCTCAACCCTGGCCGAAAGTTCTTCCTCCCTCTCGGCCCGGAATGGGTCAAACCCAAACTTAGTAGGCCCCTCTGTGGCTGCCAGCTCCCGCCGGGCGTCAGTCCGCAGCTCTGCCATGAGCACTCCCTCGGGAGTCGTTGGGCCTTCCTTGGGCAGATCTGTATCACCCAAGAGCCTGGTGCCCTGCAGGATGTATTTTGCCGCACCTAATGCGGCCTTGGGATCGCCGCTGTCAAGCTGCAGCTCTACCACATCCAGCGCTCTATTGGCCAGGGATTTCAGCCTCTCACGGGCCTCCTGCCACATCTCGGACCTCTGCCGATTCAATTCAGCTTGGAAAAGAACATCGTCATTTCTCCACGCCCAGACAGTTTGCCTGCTCACGTTCACTGCCTTTGCCGTTGCTGCATCGCTTTTGCCCTGCAGCAAGTGCTCAATGGCATTAGCCTGCTCGATGGATAGCTGTCTGGTTTTGTCTGTATTTGCCATGTATTGTCCGTATTGTATCCAAATGATATAAATTTTTGTACAATAGGGAAAATATATGCATCAATGTACACAGTATCCCATCATTGGCTAATTTATATGATAACCAATAGACAGCTCGTTGCCGTTCTCCAGCTCTGCAAGCTTGTCTGCTAAAATTGCGCTCGATTGCGGGATCAATTCTTTCTGATATTCGATTGCATCCTTGCACATATTACTCACATCCCACATGGTTGGCACATATGCTTACATCAATGATCATAGTTGATTGTCAATGTACATATTTGTACACCATCTTTCATTTAAATACGTTATAAGCATGTTGGCGATGCATATTTTTATTAGTGTCACCCTATTTTCAAAACGTCTTTGTCACTTTCGGACATCTGGAAATGGGCCTGGTCTCTGCGCGGATTGAGGTCACCGCATACTTGTTTACTGTGAACCGCGCTCCTCTGTCGGGGTCGATGGTCACAAAGGAGTCCCGGCAAGATAGGAGCCTGCCTTTGATGACAGTGCCATCCACATTGACGGCTACACGTTGGCCGATTAGGTCAAAGAATGGATCGGAGGAGATCTCCGGCGCGGGAAGTCTCATGCAACCTCCCCTAACCGGGCTTGTGCATCGGCCTTTGGCGGTTCTGTAGGTGCGCCGTCTCTCCGGCACCTTCCACAGATATAGCCGCCCTGATATGAGACGGTTAGCGGAATATCGAAGTGCTGTCCACACAAACGGCAAGTGTTCCGGCTACGGGATTGCACTTTGGCCTTGAACTTTGCAAAGCCGGGATCCTCTTTGCGGGGATGAGGGCCTATCGTTGGGACTGAAGATGAGGCGGCTTCCTTGCCGCCCTCATCCACATCGCTGTCTTGATCCTGTCCCATCTGTTTTAGTGTCATAGTGCCACACGAAGGAGTATATAAACTACCTTTGTTATTTCCCTTATATACTGCCTTATGTGACACTATGTCACTATGACACTCCCTTAGTTTGTAATATACTATATTTCCTTTCTTGCCTTTAACAATTTGCCGCTCAATCTCCTCTGATAGAATTAAAGCCTCGATAGCTTCTTCAACTTCCTTTAGCTTCATGTGGAGTACTCTGAGCAAATCACGCTGGTTTATCAAGCCATTGTAGCGCTTGATAGTGCCGATTATCTTATCTTGCGTATTCTTTGATTCTGCTCTAGCAACTTCGTCAATGATTATCTTACCAATTGGTAAGAAATACTCGACAACCAATCTTGCCGCTTCTTGGATATGTGGAAGCTCGATTTTTGAGTTTTCATCAAAATCCTCCCGGCCAATGGTGAACAATGCAGCCATTTTCACGGCATAAGTCATAAGCCGCCCTGCTAGCGCCTTTGTGATATTATCGGCTTCCTTCATTGCGGTCTCTTCTATATCCTG
>JAQULX010000411.1 GCA_028718465.1 Dehalococcoidales bacterium
GTCCTGTTCCTCTCTGGTCTCTTTCATCAAGCGCAGAATCGGTTCCATGCGCCTGGCGTCGGCTTCGGCCGTACCCTTCTGGATATTGACCAGATCCATCACCATCAGCATGGCCGCCCGGAACTTCATAATAGCCTTCAGTTCCACTTCCTCTTCTGGAGTACCCCCCATGTATTTTTTTAACACCGCTTCCGGGGCGATCAGTTCCATACCAGCGCCCGCTTTGCGCACAATCGGAAATTCGTTGTTACTGCGGCTTTCTTCCGATTCGGCCGGGTGGGCCCTTTCCAGTTCCTCACGAATGATCGAACGCAATTTATCCTCCGGCATTGCTGAGTCGCCGGATTCGCCTGTTTTTATTGCTTGCAGCGTATTGCGGATCTTGCTGCGGCTGACTCCCAGATCAGCGGCCATCTGCCGCTCCGACTGGCCCTCGGCTTTTCTTCTTTTGACTTCTTCCCAATACTGGTCTTCCATCCTTCCTCCTTATAAACCACTGAAGCTAAAGCGGTTATTATCTGGCCGACCGCTCAAAGCTGAATGGTCTGGTTTAAACCACGCTAATAACCCATGTTTCGTAGCTAAATTCGCTTCAATACGGTCACCCGGTATAACTTCAAAATCACTCTGCCTCCAGTAATAACCGGATGGCTTTTTCAACTCCGACCTGAGGAGCCAGCCGGGCAATACGGATGGCATCCCGGACATCCTGGCTTTTCCCATCCAACTGACTGGCGATGTCGATTGCCAGTTCTTCAGATAAGTTTTCTTTGCGCATTAGCACTCCCTTTACCACAACCAGAAACTCCTCGCGGCTATAAGGATTCAGCCTACGGACGGCAAAGCGGGAGCGCAGTTCAGGGGAAAGCTTCTCCAGCCGGTTGCTGGCCGCGATTACCTTCAACGGATTATGGATGTCCAGTTCTCTTCCTCGTTTGGCTCTGACCAGCCGGCCGCCTTCCATCAGTGTCAATAATGCGGCCATGTCGGCCCCGTTCATCTTGTCCATCTCGTCGATAAGCAAGATGCGGGGTTCTCTTTCTGCTACCACATCCCACAACCCGGCTTTCGAGGTGGCGGATCCTACCAGCCAGATGGCCTGTTCACCCCAGGTTTGCTCGATATCCCACAAAAACAATGTCTTGGCCAGTGCTGGCGGTCCGGTCAGCATGACGTGTACGGGTTTTTCAGCCAGTAATGCCGCTTTAAGCAGATCCTTTACCTCCTCATGCCCGATGATATCCGCGAAAAGATCGTCTGCCACTACGGTATCCGGATCTGGCTCTGTCGAGGCTTCTTTTTGGGTTGAAGAGATCAGCGCTTTGCCTTTCTCACTCAGCTTATATCCGGTAAATGAGTTCGAACGAAAGACGTTTTCCAGGTACCCCTGTTGAAACAGACGGTTCAGGGTGGCCGGCCAGATCCTGACATGGCGCCAGGACCAGCCGATTCTGTACTCCTTTTGCATGTCCACGGTCTTTTCGAAATCGGCTATCTGGTTAAGCATTTCCAGTTCGTTGTCTTTCACTTCTGCCATCCTCTCTCCCGACTAATTTGTTGATAAGCAGCCAGCACCAACTGAAACAGGAACTCCGTTCCTGGTACTCCCGCGGTATCCGGATGCAGTTTCCGGGACAACTCTCTAAAACGGTTTTTAACCGCATCATCCGGGTCCGTTTTTTGCAACCCTAAAATCCTGTATACATCGATACCGGTTGATGAAATTGTCTGCGCTCTACCCTGCGCGGCTGAAAAATACTGTTGCATAAAACTGTCGTTGAATATTTCCTGCAACCACTGGTTCCACCAACCCTGAAATAACTCGGCAAATTCTTGCCGGGATTTTTTCATACGTTCTTCCATCGTTTCACCACCAAAAATGACCGCACAGTATTCCCACTAAGAACCCGATCAATATCTGCCACCAGTTTTTACCTGCCAGGCGCGCTAACAATATCCCCAACCCCAGAAATATCAGCAGGTACAGCAATGGGGAATACCTCTGGTCTTCCCGGATGATCTCCGTCCAGGGTTTGCCTCCGGCTCTGCTCCAGAGCTTTTTATAGAGTTTTTCCAGCCATTGCCCCATGCTTTGCCTCCTTTGGCTTGATCCAGCCGCGCTCCTTTTCGGCTACCGGCTGACCTATCCGTAGAAATTCACTGCAAGTCTGGCAGACTGCCATTATCAGGGAGTGTCCTTCCTCCAGGAATTTGATATCCAGGCTGCCATCTCCTTCACGGCTCAGTGCTATGCCTTTGCTGCAATATATCCGGCGGCCTTTCACTTTCGCCCGGCCGCATTCATAAAGCGTTCGTTTAGTCTTTTTCTGCATTTTATTTTTTCTCCACCTCCAAGCATCCCCTCTATGCGACTTTCTTGACCTTGCGGTAGCTGGCTCCTTCCAGAACTTCGATATGGCCTCCGGTCATGCCGTATAAACGGTCCACTGTATCCACTCCCATCAGGTCGATTAACGAGTCCTTGCCTTCCATCGGTAGCCGGCAAGTCATAACTACCGGCAATCCGCTGCTGACCCGCTCGTTGATCAAATACCAGTACAGCTCCCGGGTAAAATCCGAAGGCCTTTCCTTGCCGACATCATCCAGGAGCAGCAACTTGAGTCCCCGCAGTTCGGTATAAATATCCATCTCGGTCTCGTCCTGAATATCATTTCGTCCATGTGTGTAGGTTGCCCTTATCCTTCTCACTAGCCCCGGTCCACTCTCAAAGCCGATGGGATTTTCCATCTGTCCCGGTTCTCCTTCCCACGTGTCGATGACCTGGTTAGCGATCGCGATCATCAGGTGGGTTTTCCCTACTCCCGGACTGGGTGAATAGAGAATCAGCGACCGGTAGCCCTGAGCATTTTCGAGTTGGAAACGTTCGGCATATCGGCGGCAATTCTTGAGCGCTTTATCCTGCCAGCCGGATTCAAAGCTGATAAAAGTCCGGTCGATCAGGCTTTCAGGGATCCGGCTCTGCCGCCGCCAGCGTTCACGTTCTTCCTGCCGGGCTTGAATCAGGTATTCCTGCCGGCGTTTTTCTGTTTCCGCCTCACAGGCTGGACACTCCGTTGGCCAAAACTGCCTGGATTGCCCGCCAATCACCCGAACGCTCGCTTCACCCTGAAACAGGTTTGCGCAGTTGCGGCATAGGCATTCCCTGGTCGCGTTTTCCGGATTCATGACCGTTCACCTCCAGTATCCCAGCCGGCTGCCTGCATCGCTGATATCCCCGCTGTCTCCGACCTCGTGTCATTAGGCCCATTCCGGCTGTGAACATAAGCGGCAATATCCTCATTCACCCACGCCAAGCTTACAAACTCCCCGCGCCGCTGCCGGACTTTGGCTTGCCAGCAGCTTAGTATTTCTTCCCGGGTAAAGTGACGTCCGAGCATTTTCTTGAGGAATTGCCCCTCTTTGGCATAGTTCGGGATCGGGTCTTTCTCCGTTTTGGCCGGATAGCCCAGAAAGGCTTTCATCTCGGTCAATATCTCCGCGATCACCGGTTCGCTCTTTTTGGCGGTTTTCTCCTGCCCCTTAACAACCCCCTTCTCTTTCTTCCCAGCTCCAGGAACAGGAACAGTACCAGGAACAGGAACAGGATTAGGGACTGTGTTACCACCATGTAAGGATGGTGGTAACACAGTCCCCCCACTGTCCTCACATAAGGGTGTCAAATTGAAGCTCTGATTAT
>JAQULX010000412.1 GCA_028718465.1 Dehalococcoidales bacterium
GAGTCCCTTCAAGACGAAGAGATTTATGCCTACCGGTGGTGTTATAGATCCGATATTGATGACTAAATTTATTAATACACCAAACCAGATCGGGTTAATTCCCAGAGTTTGTGAGATAGGAAAGACAATAGGGACGCCTATTAACATTAACGGCATCAGGTCAATAAAACAACCTAAGATTAGAAATACTATAAGTACCAGGATGGTAAAATAGGCTGGCGATAATCCCATGCCAGTGATAAGGTTGGTCAAGACGCCGGAAAGGTTACACCAGGCTACAAAGCGAGTGAATAAGAGAGCGCCAACTAATATCAAGAAAACCATGGATATCGTCACACCGGCTTCTCTGAGTGTTTGAAAAAAGCTCTTAATGGTAAACCGTTTCATAATTAGACCCAGCACAAGAGCAATCACAGCTCCTATAGCACCGCCCTCGTTTGGAGTAAAGGCCCCTATATAGATGCCACCAATCACTACCATGAATAGAATTAAAACCGGACCTATTGCCTTAAGGGATATAAACCTGTCTTTCCATCCCGACCTTTCTCCAGCCGGGCCCATGTTACTATTAAGCCGGCAGCGCATAAAGATATAGATGATAAAAAGAAGTGCAATCAGTAATCCTGGAAAGATTCCAGCGACAAAAAGGTCACCCACAGATACAGCCGTCAGAATGGAGAAGAGAATAAAGGGCACACTGGGAGGGATAATGGGACCCAGAGTAGCTCCGGCCATAACACTGCCGGTTGAAAGCTGATCATCATACTTGTATTTCCGCATCTGTGGCAGCGCTACTGACCCCATGGTAGCCGTGGCCGATACCGGATCACCTACGATAGCCGCAAATCCAGTACAGGCTCCAATCGTAGAAATGGCAATGCCACCGGGCAAGTGTCCCAGCCATTTACTGGCTGCCTTATAGAGATCCTCACCAAATCTGGCGAAGAGACACAAATACCCCATGGTGACAAAGAAAGGTAGAACTGCCCAGGTCCAGGACCCCACGCTTTGGTAAACGTCAGTTCCAATGATACTCAGCATTGGATCCCAACCGCGGATATGGGATATAAAGAGGATACTGGTTAGAATCAGGGAAAATGCCACCGGCATACCTGTCAAGAATAGAACAAGACAAAATGCTACCCCGATAACAGCTACCAGGGGTAAGCTCAACTGCCATACATCCGGCTGCATCCAGAAGAATGCCAGAACTATAAAGGCAATGGGGATTACAGCCATTAACAGACGATGATACCAGGTTAGACCCAGGCTTTGTCCCTTAACCACGTTACGCAAAATGTCCCGTAAAAGCAACAGACACAGCATAATTACACCAAAGGCGATTATGGCATCAAAAGGAGCCCTGGGAATGGGTACCTGCATCCTATGCATGGAGTTAACACTGATATCAAAGATAGTTCTCGCAATAACTCGCCAGGCAACTATAATGAAGGTAAACAATCCGAATAAAGTAGTAATAAATTCTAAGACTAATTTGGATTTAGGCGCCAGGCTAGCCGTAACCAAATCAACCGTGATATGGCTTTTCATATTATAGGTATGGGTTATGGCGAGGTAGACTGCCAGGATCAGAATGACTTCGGTAATATCCGTCTGGCCTTCCATAGGCCTATTGAAGACATATCTTAAGATGACATCCACAAAGGTCATGCAGATCAGGAGAAATATCGCTGTTAACCCTACTACGTTGGTCCATTTGCTGAAGATACCCACCTTATCCAGAACTGTGATAACTTTCTCCAACATATTATCGGCTCCGGCTGCAGTAATGTTCTGGCTCCGGGTCTGCCCATTTGATTCGTTCATTTATCTGAATCTCCCTCTTGTAGCTCAAGGTGATAGCCAGATTAAACATACTCAATTCTCATGCCATAAAGCGCCAGTTTGATAGCTGGCCGCTTTATGGCTCGTTGAGTTAATAACCCGAAGAAAGGTATATTATTTGGGAGCGTATTCTGACGCAGCGTATTTTTTCTCCAGGGCTAAAAAGTCCGTCATAATCTTTTGACCCGGTAATCCTTTAGCCTCTAGAGTTTTAACAAATTCATCCCTCACCGGAGCATCCTTGGCAGCCCACCTGGCTTTCTCATCTGCTGGAAGATTGATTACCTCAATTCCAAACTCCTCTGGAGCAGAACCCAGCCTATCTGCAGTCATTTTCAGATATAGCTCGTCAATCTTGTTCTGCCAATTCATAGAAACGTCTTGCATGGTTTTCTGCACGTCAGCGGGTATCTTATTCCAGGTATTCTTATTAATGACAAAAGCCCAGGGGGTCAATGAACAGCTAACATCAGTGACATATTTTAGAAACGCACCCATCTGGAAGTCGCGCAAAAGGAAGGGAGCTATGGTGCTGCCATCCAGCACACCTTTCTGTAACGCCGGCATCATGTCCATGGGTGCCATGGAAACAGGTATCATGCCCAGTGCTTTTTCTCGGGCGGCTATCCATTCACCTACCCCCAGCATCTTAACTCCCTGACAGTCGGCTAAGGTGCGCAGGGGTTTATTAGTGGTGGCATAGGCACCGAAAGTCTGTTGATACAGCCAGAGCACCTGGGTATCCTTATATTCTGCTTGCAGTTCCGGATACTTCTGGTATAGTTCCCAATAAGCCAGGCTGCGCTTGTAGCACATAACATCATAGGAATTCATCGTTACAACTTGCGTTAAAACGAATCGGGTCGGCAGCTCCGTGGGTTTAGGATCCCCCATATCAGCGATGCCATTTACTACGGCATCATAAGCTTCATTGGATTCGGCTAATTCTCCTCCCCAGTGAGGCTCTATCTTGATGGCTCCTCCGGTAGCCTGTTCCATATCGGCGATCCAGGGTATCATGACATCTGTGGCCAACCAGCTCATCGGTGGTTCATTGCTAGAGAAAACGAGCTTGATTGGCTGAGTTGCGGAAGTAGCAGCAGGCGTTGTCGCCGCTGCCTGGGTAGTCGGGGGAGCAGTGGTCGTAGTAGTTGCAGGAGTTGTAGCGCCGGGAGCAGGGGAGGTCGCCGGAGCGGTTGGAGTTGACGTGGAGCAGGCTCCTACAATTCCGACTGTCAGAACCATTACCAATACCAAACTGATACAGAATAACGTTTTCCTGGACATTGGATATTCCTCCTTATGAAATAATCCTCCGATGCATTATCGCTTCTGTTATTGATGGAAAAAGAGATCTTTGGGATTCTTGTGTGACCATTGAAAAGGATCATCAATATAATAAACCATATATACCACGATTTTTTGACACGTATGCTGTCAAAACACCCATGAAAACTGTGCATGGTAATTTCAAGAACCCGTTTTAAATCAGTTGTCAGGTGGATTAACTGGTACGGTATGTTTTAGACGAATATTATATCGCAATCGATTGTAACTTACAATAGCGGTCAAACGATCCAGCAGGGTCCTTTCATTTGACCTCAGACCGGACTGTGGAGTATAAGCTGCCAGCAGCCGCACTCCGGGTAATTCCTCCCACTGAAAGATGGCATATAGACTTTTGGCTCCTCTCAGCATGGCGGCCGTGACCAGGGCCAGGATGGCTGGTAAAGGCTGGCTTTTGTTATTCCTCCTTGGATCAGGGATGGTCTGAAAAGTCTCTATCAGACTCTTTACCCTGTTTTCCAGATCTTCCTGTTGAGTATACATACTTGAAGTGTACC
>JAQULX010000413.1 GCA_028718465.1 Dehalococcoidales bacterium
GTTCGAGCAGGTCATCGAGGCTCGTGTCCTTCTCCTTCGGCCAGTCAGCCGACCACTGGGCCAGCTTCTGGCGAAGCTCGGGCGTCGCCCAAGCGATCAGCTCCTGGCGGCCGTCCGTGACATCGAACACACGGAACTGGGTCACCATGATCTTGTGCTCGGTGCCGTCGTCCTTCTTGAGAGTGATGAAGTAGCGAGGTGAGTCGGGGTTGTCCGGAAGACCGTAGCCGTAGAAGAGCTCGGCTTCCAGATCCTCGAGCTGTTCCTTGTCGAGCTCGCCGGTCGAAACGAAGATGTCGAGGCCTTCACCGTCACGGGGTGCAATCGTTCTTGCCTGCACCGTTCCAGAGATGACCTCCGGGTCCTTCCGCTGATCAACCACTGTTTTCCCTCCTCTTCACGGATTCCAGTGTGTTGGTACCGCTCTGGCTTGCCCGCAAGAAATCCTCTTGGGGCATCTCGACAAAGCCGATACGTCGTCCTTGCTTGCCGTAGAAGTTGATCTGCACGGTGTGCTTACCATCTTCATCGAGTTGTAGGTTGACTCCTACAAGCTCGGGTTCAAGGGAGACAGGGCTTTCACCTGTCACATGAAGACGAACAGCTCCTGACTTGATCGGCCTCATTGCCTCCTCTTCAGTTGACACTTTGTGCTCCTATTCTCTTAGGGGGTACTAAGACAGTTTGGGCCACGACAATGTCGGGCCCTCACAGTACTTTCTGATGGATAATATACCACAAAAAGTCGCTTTATGATAGCATTTTCTACTTACATTCTCTTCAATTCAGCGATACCATCGTCCCCGATGGAAAATACGGTAGATAAAACGGAATTAAAGTACTGCCTATACGCTCGCAAATCTTCTGAATCTGACGAGCGACAGGCTATGTCAATTGATTCACAGATTAAGGAGATGTCTGATTTAGCTCGAAAAGAAGGCATAAAGATTGTTAAAGTAGTTCAAGAAAGTTATTCGGCTAAACAATCAGGGCAAAGACCAGTGTTTATGCAACTTCTTACTGATATTCGCTTAGGAGAAGTAAACGGCCTACTCACTTGGGCGCCCGATAGATTAAGTAGAAATGCAGGCGACCTTGGTTCTTTAGTTGATTTAATGGATGACAAGAAATTAGTTCAAATCCGTACGTATTCTCAAAGTTTCACCAATACTCCAAGTGAAAAGTTCATGCTGATGATTCTGTGTTCCCAAGCCAAGCTGGAGAATGATAACAAAGGGGAAAATGTTAAACGAGGCATCCGAGCAAAATGCGAAATGGGCTGGCGTCCATGTATGCCACCAATCGGCTATTACAATCGGGCAATGGCCGGGATCAAAGACGTTGTGGTTGACCCAGACAGGGGACCATTTATAACAAAGATGTTCGAACATGCGGCCAAGGGCGAAAGCGGCAGAACGATTAAAGCTTGGCTAGATAGAATAGGTGCTACTAGCCGAAAAGGCAAACCCGTAACATTGAGTCTAGTTTACCTGATGCTCAAAAATCCCTTCTACTACGGCACTTTTGAATATCCGATTGGGAGTGGTACTTGGTACAAAGGAGCTCATGAACCATTAATAACAAAAGAGTTGTTCGATAAAGCACAGAAACAGCTGAACACTACACAAAAGGCTAAATGGGGCTCCAAGGAGTTTCCATTTCGTAGATTCTTGACCTGCTACTCCTGTGGGTCCACTATTGTGGGCGAAGAAAAGTTCAAAACGCTCAAAAACGGCAAAAAGAACCGGCATATCTATTATCATTGTTCTCGAGCCGTGGATCACAACTGTAAGGAAATGTATCTATCAGAAACACAGCTAATTGAAGCGTTATTAGTAATTTCAGACAAACTAACAGTTGATAAAGTATCAATGGAGCCGGGGCTGACCAATGCTATTCACAAATTCTACACTATGCTCGATACTGTCAATCAGAAGAAAAAGTACACCAAGAGCGAAACGATCAAAAATTATGCTAAATACGTGCTAGAAAAAGGCACTGACTTCGAGAGAACCCAACTAGTCAGAAATCTAAACGTTAAACTGGCAGTTCATGACAGAAAGATTGTAGATGTCAGTGGTTATTAAGCTGGAGATGTTATGCTTTTGATCCGCTTGGCTTATTATCATTTCTTGCATCAATCAAAACAATATTTCTCTTTCCAGTTAACCCAAGGTCATTCAAGATACCCCGGACCTTATCAAGCTCTTTTTCGGAAAAGTAAACAATAGCCTTTATTGAAGTCTTGGCGTCACTCGCTTTTTTGTAAATATCGGTCTGTTTCGCTAGATTCTTTTTCAGTTGAGTATTGCTTGCAAGCTTAAACTCAACGATTGTTTTGTCGGTGTTTCCTTTTGAAACTTTAAAGTCAGCCGGCCCTCTCCCGTCATTAGCTTCACGAGTAACTACTGCTTTTGTGTCATACCAAGTGATCCGATACATTATATGGATATCCTCTTCTCTCTTTATAGGCTTTCCATCTGAATAGAAAAGCTTATGTCCACCTTTGTTTTCGATCACATCCTTAAGGAAATTGACTCTCTTTAATGACTCTTCGAAACTGCCGTCTTTAATTTTGTAAAAATCTGTTTCTGTGTTAAGCAAACCAATTAAGTTTTTGAAATTTTCAACGTACATTTTGTCTGACTCTTTAACCTTGGCGTTGCTTATACTTACTGCCTGTTCACCGTGATCTTCTTTGTACTTAATAAAGTAATCAATAAGTTCAGGGAAATTATGTAAAGTTTTAGTAGTAGCCGCACTGATTTCGTCTGATGACGGCTCTTTATCGTCTTTAATGTATGGCGCTAAAAGGTTGTTAAAATAATTGTTGATCTTGAATCTAAGCTCATCATTTTCTATCGAGCTCGTGACAATATCGAAGTCGGATATCAGGTCGCTTCGATTAACCCAGGTGTCATCTTTGGTGAGGATATTAGAAGGAGTTAAAATCACAAAATCACCCTCATATTTAGGTAACTTAAAGGTCTTTGATTCCCATGTTTGAGTTTTATAGTTGAATCTAACTTTTTCAACTGAAAACTTGGATAAATACTTTGGATCGATATTCTCTTTGGCGAAATCCTCTGTATATTTGAGAAGAAATTCCTTAACCATGTTCGTAGTAAAGTCGCTTATACCATCCTTGCCAACTCCTTCCTGGATCAAACATAACTTTTCTAGATGACTACCTCTGGTAATTTTTTCATTTCCAAAGTCGGTGAATATTCTGTTCAAATTGAGATTGAGGGCATTGGCAAATTTAGGACCCAACCCACTACCGCCGTTTCCAACCGCTGTAAAGCCGAACCAATTCTGTTTTACTTCCTTAAAGGTGTAGAGGTGCTTTAATTCTCCCTTATCGCCTCTGGTCTTTGATGCTCGCGCTCGAAGGAACTGCAAGTAAGCAATTATATCTTGGTGCAGTTTTTGGTATTCTGGATCGTCGCTATTAAATATAAGAAATGGATCAATAAATAATGGCAAATCCGCAACTAACGAAACATTAAAAGCGCCGTATTCGGCCAGCTTTTCGGGATCAACATTGAAATAATCACTGAAATACATATTTTCCTTAACAAAATTAGCAAACCGATTGGCTTGCTAATTTCTTAGTAGATCTAACCAGTTTTCTGGTTCTAATTGTAATTGCCTAGATACACTACGGGCACCTTTGGTGCTCAAC
>JAQULX010000414.1 GCA_028718465.1 Dehalococcoidales bacterium
CCCCACCCGGTCCCAGGCTTCCACCTGGACTTTGGCGGGGTACACAGTTTCAGCCTGACCCCATTCCACCTCAACCAACCTTTCCTTCTCCCTCTCATGTATTATATTGGGACAATTCTGTTTATGTACTGTCACACCGCGGCTGCGGGTGATATAGCCGATAATAGCGTCACCGGGGGATGGATGACAGCACTCACCCAGACGAGTTAACATGTCCCCCACACCCAGCACCTTAATTATTGAAGACGGCGCCTTGACCGAAGGGGCCGGCGTGACGACCTTGGCCGTATCGGTGTGAGCTACCAATTTCATTATAACGGTGTGAGCGCTGACTCCACCATAGCCCACGGCTGCCAGGAAATCATTGGTGTCGTCATATTTGAAGAGCCTCGCCATTTCATCCTTTTCGGGGGCTTTTATACCCAGGCGTTTCAGCTCTTTCTCCAGCAGTTCACGTCCGCGCTCGATATTCTCCTGTCGTTTCTGTTTCTTGAACCACTGGCGGATTTTTTCCCGGGCGCTGGAGGTATTGACATAACCCAGGTTAGGCCTCAACCAGTCCTGGCTGGGACCTTTGCCGCCCTTGACCGTCATGATTTCCACAACATCCCCGTTATTCAACTTGTAATTAAGAGGAACCAGCTTGCCGTTGACCTTGGCCCCAACGCAGTGATGGCCCAGTTCAGTATGAACGCGGTAGGCGAAATCGAGAGGGGTGGACCCGCGAGGCAGGTCTTTTATTTCACCCTTGGGAGTATATACAAAGACCTGGTCGTTAAAAATATCAGTTTTGACCGATTCGAGGAACTCTTCTGCTCCGCTGAACTCGCGGTGCCATTCGATCAACTGGCGCAGCCAGGAAATCCTTTCTTCGAAGCGAATATCTCCCTTTTCTCCCTCTTTGTACCGCCAGTGGGCCGCGACACCGTATTCCGCCACATGATGCATCTCATAGGTGCGGATTTGCACCTCCAGGGGAGTGGTCCCGTGGAACATCACCGTGGTATGCAGCGACTGGTAACCATTGGGTTTTGGATTGGCAATATAATCATCGAATTCATCCGGCATAGGATGCCATAATGAATGAATTATGCCGAGAGCATTGTAGCAGTCAGCGACCGAGGCAACCAGAATACGCAGGGCCAGCAGGTCGTGGATGTCATCAAAATGCTTGCCCACTGTCTCATACTTATTCATCTTCTGGTAGATGCTGAAAATATGCTTGGGCCGCCCCGAGATTTCCGCCTTTAGCCCGACTTTATCGAATTCTTCTCTCAGCATCTGAATAACCTGGGTGATGAAGTTCTCCCTCTGGACCCGCCTTACGGCCAGTTGCTTGGCAATCTGCTTGTATTTCTCCGGCTCCATGAATCGGAAAGCCAGGTCCTCGAGTTGCCACTTTATTTCCCAGATGCCCAGGCGGTGGGCCAGCGGAGCATGGATCTCCATGGTCTCCTGGGCAATGCTGTACTGCTTCTCCAACGGCATCGCCTGCAAGGTTTGCATATTATGCAAGCGGTCGGCCAGCTTGATGAAAACTACGCGGATATCTTCCGCCATTGCCACCAGCATTTTACGCAAGTTCTTGGCCTGGGACTCTCTCCTTGCGATGTCTTCAGCCCAGGTTATTTTACCCAGCCGTGTGGCCCCGTCTACGAGTTTAGCCACTTCCGGGCCAAAGTGGGTTTCTATGTCGATAATCGGTATTCCGCAATTTTCCAGCACATCATGCAGCAGGGCCGCTGCTATCGCGCTGGCATCCAGTTGAAGGTCAGCCAGTGTCGTAGCGACATGCAGCGGATGCATGATATAAGGCTCTCCGGAAAGGCGGAACTGGCCTTCATGAGCCTTATGAGAAAAATCATAGGCATCCTGGACCAGATTCACCTTGTCCGGAGGCAGGTAATCCTTAACTTTTTCTAACAATTGAACGGGTGAGATATTCTCCGCCATGCTATTAGTATAATCCAAAGATAGTTTACAGGTAAAATTATGTAACCAGTGCCTTACTTTACAAAAAATGCCCGCTCCTGTATTCTAAATTCATAAAATAGACTGTTGGGAGAATTGAGTTGTACCAGGCGCCACGAGGCACTGCCGATATCCTTCCCGAAGACCAGGCTTATTGGCATTTTATTGAAAGCAAAGCCGCGGAAATTTCCCGGCTCTATGGTTATCGGAAAATCGATACCCCGGTTTTCGAGGACACCGGCCTCTTTATCCGCGGCGTGGGTAAGGAGACCGATATCGTTCAGAAGGAAATGTATACCTTCGAGGACCGGGGCGGCAACCAACTTACTATGCGGCCGGAAGGCACGGCGCCAGTCTGCCGCGCCTATCTGGAACACGGGATGCAAAACCTGCCTCAGCCGGTCAAGTTGTATTACATCTCCGCTCTTTACCGTTATGAAAGGCCCCAGGCCGGCCGCTACCGGGAATTCCACCAGTTCGGCGTAGAGGCTATCGGCGAAGTCGATCCCGTCCTGGATGCCGAGGTCATTGATATGGCCTGGCAATTCTTTCTATCGTTAGGCATAGGGCAACTGCACTTGAAAATCAACAACATCGGGTGCAAGAACTGCCGCCCGGCATATTTAGATCAGATCATGGGTTATTACGCTCAGTGCCGGCCGGACCTTTGCCCGGACTGCCGGAACCGGCAGGAGATGAATCCCTTGCGTTTGCTGGACTGTAAAAACCTCACCTGCCGGCAGATCGCCGCTTCCGCCCCGAAAATCTATGAGCAGCTTTGCCCGGAATGCTCCGGTCATTTTGAGCAGCTAAAACAATACCTGTCCCTTTTAAACCTGCCCTATGAGATCGACCATTGCCTGGTGCGCGGGCTGGACTATTATACACGGACCGTTTTCGAAATCCAGCCGGAAGCTGAAGGGGCACAGAGCACTCTCGGCGCAGGTGGCCGTTACGATGATCTGATTGAAGAGCTGGGAGGCAAACCGACCCCGGCGATCGGCTTCGCTACCGGCATGGAGCGGGTTATCGCTAACTTAAAGAAACAGAACCTCCCGGTGCCGCCATTGCCCGGCCCAACAGTTTTTATTGCATTCCTGGGAGACGCTGCCAGAAATGCGGCTGTTTCTCTGGCCGGCGATCTGCGCCAAAGAGGGATCAGCCTGGTGCAGGCACTGGGAAACAAGAGCCTGAAAGCCCAGTTAAGGCAGGCTAATAGCGCCGGGGTCCGTTATACTGTTATCATTGGTGAAGAGGAAATCCGGACCGGCTCCGTTCAACTGCGGGAGATGAGCACTTCCCGGCAGCGAAATGTGCCAGTGTCTGACTTAATTGAGATATTAATAAAAATGTAGAGGAGGGCCTTTATGGATCTCATTGACGCCATTCTTTCCCGTCATAGTGTCCGCGCTTTCAAACCCGATCCGGTGTCCAGGGAGACCATCCTGAAAATTCTGGAGGCGGCCAACCACAGTCCTTCGGCGGCAAATACCCAGCCCTGGCAGATATTTGTGGCCGGCGGCGCGGTTTTGGAGAATATTCGCCAGGCTGCTATCGCCAGATACCGGGAAGGAACGCCCACAACTCCGGAGATCCCGTCGCAAAAAGGTTGGCCTGCCTCTTTGCAAGCGCGCATAGACCAGATGCGGACAGAGCGCTATACGCTTCTGCTTATAGACCGCCAAAACAGAGAGGCTATTAAAGAAAATATG
>JAQULX010000415.1 GCA_028718465.1 Dehalococcoidales bacterium
GTCATAGTTGGTATTGGCGCCGGCGGCCTGGTCGGTTCCCAGGTATTTCTTATCCAGGGAATCGGTCTTGGGAAACTTGGAAATGCGGATATTGGCCGAGATTTCGGCTTCGGTGACCAGGTTAAGCCGGTTGAGATACCAGACTTCCCCGGAAGGGATTTCGTATTCCCCGGTCTTCACGGTATCCTGGGCGGAAACATCTGGTACGGTGACTTCGATTTTGTTCCGTTCATCGATGCGGTCTTCGGTCTGCAAAGACTCCGCCGAAAGCAAAGCCTCTCGCAGTACCTGCAGGGGCAGCCCTACCCAGTAACCCTGGTCATTATCATAGACGCCAATAAGGGTCATGACTGCATCCAGGGGGGGCACCCAACCCTTGGGAGGACGCTGTCCGGCCACTTGCAGAGGCACAAAATTCTCTTTCATGGTTCCAACCTCCTTCTTAGATTTCATTTTCCTTAGGCTTTAGAACTGCCGGTGACGCCTTTCATCATGGGCATCAGGATGGCCATCATCATGATCATCATAATCATGGGCATCATGCTGCTGAACATGCTGGACATCTGGTCGGTCTGCTGGGGATAATAGGTTCCCACTGTCCCGTACTGATATTGCTGGGGGCGGATCTGCTGACCGGCGAACTGTTGAGCTTGATACATGGCTTAACTTACCTCCTCAAATACTTTTAAAACAGAATGGTGATATTTATTCCTTGGCAGAGCTGCCAATCCCCTTGAACATCGGCATCAGCATGGCGAACATCATGATCATCATGATCATCGGCATCATGCTGCTGAACATGCTGGAAGTGGGATCGGTAGTGGTTTGCAGGGGATAGTAGGCTCCCGGCCCACTGACCTGCATCGGACTCATCTGGGCGG
This sequence comes from Dehalococcoidales bacterium, assembly GCA_028718465.1. The sequence goes on from JAQULX010000415.1 coordinate 882, forward strand.
GCGCTACCGGCCCGGTTACCTGTTGTACTTTAAACATCCCTTTCTCCTTGATTCATTCCATTTAATAGGGAGCATCGGTGTTTGATACCTTTGGGGCTGGGAAACTGACCGCTGCCGCGACAGCGGTCAGTACTTCAAATAGAGACTGAGTCCCAAGAGGCATCAAGCTGGTCCAGGTTATTCAAACATGGCGCGTTTGTAGCCGGAGACCATGACCTCACCCTTCCCTTCCACACCATCGCCGTAGTGCTTGACCCGGCCCTCTTTAACCTTGAGACCGGAGGGGGCAATGCCGTTCATCCCCACCTTGTAGGCTTCGGGAGTGGCTTTCTCCTGGTAGGTGATCGGCACGTTCTTCTCGAATTCATTCCAGCTTGCGTATTTACCCATCTAGGCACCTCCTGTAAAATACTGGCCCGGTCGCGGCCGGGTAATTCTCTCGAGGCAGCAACCTGGCGGAAAAGGAAAAAGGGGTTAGCCTTGAACCTTTCCGGTCCAGGTTGCTAACCCCTTTCTTAAACCCTGGAGCTTGCCGTAAATAGAAAAGCCCTGAGAGACCGTCTACTACCGCTAAGCTCTCAGGGCTTATTACTAGACTATACCCGGTTACTTGGAGCGTCAAGTCTAGAAAAATTTATAAACTCTTCTCTTCCGGTCTGGTTTTGATGCGGATAATCAGCTCGCCATTACCCACTATCTCCACCTTGTCTCCGGGCTTCAGATGATAGTAATTGATCCAGGCTTTGGGCAGAGTCACCGCAATGGCGCCCTCCCCAATCTTGAATAACTTTCTTTCTACCAGGATCGGCATCAGTCTACCCTCTCAAATAAAGCTTCCTGCCATCTTTGCCACTTCTTTGCCTGGGCTGCCGTATAGCTCTGGATAGCTTTATTAGCCCATTCGGTTTGTCGCGGGAAAGGGGCTTCCTCCGTCAGACGGCGCTGGATCAGGTAATGCACCTCGGGCTTAGGGGGAGCATTGGCGGTCTCATAGGTCATTCTCCATAGCGCCAGGAACACGATCCAGCGTACCGGCTCCAGCCCGCTATTCATAGATCTTGACCTTATAGCCCACCGCCTGAAAGCCCCGGCTGAGCATATTGATCCAGCTGTCGGTGCTCTCTTTGAGCATCTTCTCGACCCTCTCATTTTCGCTCTGCCCCAGATGCAGTTCGAAGCCTCGCTCATTCCTTTTAATAACCACCTCCACCCGGGAGATGGCTTGCCTGACTTCAGGCGGCGCCTGTCCGGCCTGACGGCTCATCATCTTAAAAAACATCTCCATGGCCTGGGGTGAACCGGCCATCTGCATCATGTCAAACATTTATTTTCCCTCCCATTCATTAATACTGTGTCTTTCAATTGGCGGCGGTTCCGCCGCGGTTTCCACTCCGGGTGTAACTGTACCAGGCGCTCCGCCCTGCATCATGCCCGGCATCGGCATTCCAAACATCAGGGACATCTGCTGCATGGACTGCATCATCGAGACCATTTGGCTGAAAGGATCCCCGGCCTGTCCTCCCACCATTTGCTTGATCCGTTCCAGACTGCTGTTGACCTGACCCTGGTTCTGGTTGATGGCCTCGTATAATTGCCCTGCGGTAGCCTGCGCGGCCCGGCTGGCGATCTCTTCACTGGAAGATTTGGCTCTCTCGGCCGCGGCGTCCTGCTCTTCCCGGGTCTCTTTCATCAGCTTCAGTATTGGCTCCATACGCCGGGCATCGGCTTCCGCCAGTCCTTTCTGGATATCCACCAGGTCCATTACCATCAGCATAGCCGCTCTAAACTTCATAATGGCTTTCAGTTCCGCCGTTTCCGCGTCGGTGCCGCCCATATACTGGACCAGTACCGCCTCCGGAGCGGTGACCTCCATACCCCCGCCGGCTTTGCGCATCATGGGGAACCCGCCATTGCTTTTCCGATCTTCCTCTTCATCCTCCCGGGCCCGCTTGAGTTCCTCCCGGATGACGCTGCGTATTTTATCTTCCGGCAACGCATCGTCTCCGGCTGCCTCCATCCTGATATTCTGCAAGGTGTTGCGAACCTGGTTGCGACTGATGTTGAGCAGCCCGGCGATCTTCCTCTCGGAGAGTCCCTGTTCTTTGAGCTTTTTCACTTCCTCGGTATACTGGTCTTCCATAACTCCTCCCTGACAACCATTAAGTCTAATTTGGTTTTTCTCCGGTTGCTGCCTCAAGGTCAGATTGGTTGTCAATTGGCTGGCCGTCTGAGGCTAACTGGTCTGGTTTTTACCAGGCTGGTTACTCTTAATTCATAGCTAAATTAGGCCGGAGGGGGTCACCCCCTCTGAGCCTATTCCACATTCAGGGTACCCCCTAAAAGTAACTCCACTGATTTCTCCACCCCGACCTGCGGCGCCAGCCGGGCCACCCGGATGGCGTCCCGCACGTCCTGGCTCCGTCCATCCAGGCGGCGGGCAATTTCAGCGGCTAATTCTTCCGCTAAGTTTTCTTTACGGACCAGCACTCCCCGGACTACTACCAGGAACTCGCTGCGGCTGTAGGGGTTCAACCGCCGGATGGCGAAGCGGGAGCGCAGTTCCGGAGAGAGCTTTTCCAGGCGGTTGCTGGCGGCAATCACTTTCAGGGGATTGTGAATATCCAGTTCCCGGCCTCGCTTGGCTCTCACCAATCTCCCTCCCTCCATCAGTGTCAACAAGGCGGCCATATCCACCGCATTCATTTTGTCCATCTCATCGATCAGCAGGATCTTCGGTTCCCGCTCGGCGACCAGGTCCCACAGTCCGGCTTTGGAAGTGGCGGAGCCCACCAGCCAGATGGC
>JAQULX010000416.1 GCA_028718465.1 Dehalococcoidales bacterium
TGGTTCCTTTTCTCGGCGAATAGGGGAATACATGTATGCGCGCAAACTCCATATTACGGCAAAAGCTGCAGGTCTCTGCGAACTCTTTATCTGTTTCACCGGGAAACCCCACAATCACATCCGTCGTCACCGCCGCTTCCGGCATCTGCCGTCGGATCACGCCTGCTGCAAAGGAGAAATCGTCGGGTGAATAATGACGTCCCATTCTCTGTAAGACGGTCTCGCTCCCACTCTGTAAAGCAAGATGAAAATGACGGCACAAACGCGGGTCCTCCCACAACCGGATAAGGTCGGCATCTATTTCGCGAGGCTGAAGTGAAGAGAGCCTTAACCGTTTGATATCCGTTTCCCTTAAAATACGCCGCAGCAGTCCCGGTAAACATAGACCGTCATAAGAATATCGGCCGATCTCCGTGCCGGTCAGCACAATTTCCTGGTAGCCGTCCGCCACCCTTTGCCGGATTTCATTTATCACCTGTTCCGGCGACAGGCTCTTCTCCCTCCCCCTGACCAGGGGCACAATACAATAAGCGCAAAAATTATTACAGCCGTCCTGCGCTTTGATAAAGGAACGGGTCCGGTCCAGCCGGTCGGGGACTGAGGCCGGGGTTGGGAGGCCGGGGGGATTGAGTCCGGACAACAGCCGCTTGAGGTTGTCCTTGGATTCATTGCCGACTATCAGATCAATGCCCTCGATGCCGGAGATGTCTCTTCCTCCGCTGTCAGCATAACATCCCAGAGCAATTATCCGCGAACGGGGATTCCGCTGGCGGGCCATTCTCAGCAGATGGCGCGATTTGCGGTCAGCGACGTGGGTCACCGTGCAGGTGTTTAAAATATAGATATCCGGGTTTTCCGTCGGAGAGACCAGCGTATAGCCCGCTTCAGCCAACTGCCTGGCTAAAAGCTCGGTTTCCGACTGGTTAAGCTTGCAGCCCAGGGTTTCCAGCGCTACGGTTACGCAGTTGCTTTCAGGTTTGTTTTCCGGCTTCAACTTTCTTACACAACCACCTCTAACCGCATTATAGATGTCGTTATCAGAAGGGTCAAGAAAGCGCCCGGCTATCGGATATATCCCACGGCCATCCAGTAGGGTATCGTCACAGCCAGGGTGACAAGTGAGGCCAGAGCATATATTATTCCGGCCTGCCTGAGCTGTTTGGCAGACCAGGCGGACTCTCCGGCCAGAGACTGCCCCAGAATCGCAAACGGCTGCTGATAGGCCAGCAAGAAGAAATTACCGGCTATGATAAACATCATATACATCACCAGCGGACTGATCCCGAAATCCACCGCCAGCATGGGCAAAAAAGGCAGCATAAAGGGAATGGTGGCATACAACTGGGTTATATCCAGGAACCGCCATATTATCAGTCCGGACAACACCAAAAACAACAATATCCAGGGATTGGCGGCTACCAGGCTGATAACGGGATTGAATACGGCATTCAGGAAAGCAGCTACACCCGTCTCTCGTAAAATCAGGCCCAGCCCCATCGCCGTACCCAGAAACAGCACCAGGTCCCAGCTAATTGCCTGACCGATATCATTCGCCCGGATTATTCTGAAGAGCACCAGCAAGGCAAAAGCCCCGATGCAAATCCCTACATCCGGCAGGCCGGTCATCTGGGAGGTAACCAGCAAAAGGAAAGTGACCAGCAAAATCGCCAGAGTGGCCTTTTCACGAAGGCTCATCGGTCCCAGGGCCGTGTATTCGGAAACAAAAACACCCCGGTCGACATTCAGATTTTCTTTAGGCTTCAGAAAAATATATATCCCGGCGATAAATATTGCTGATATCAGAGCCGTGGGGAGCAGCATCCCTTTCAGCCAGGAGCTGAAATTGATCACTCCTTCCAGCCCCGGAGTGGAATTGAAATAACCCAGAGCCATCGGGCCCCACAGTGAGCCGGTCAGCCAGCCGCTCCCCGGAATAATCGCCATGGACCAGGCCGTCAGAACTATAAATCCGGCGCCCCCGGCCCCGTAACGCAATTTACAGATCTCTGCCGTAGCTACCGCTAAGGGAATCATGATGGCAATTCGAACGGTAATAGAAGGGGTGAAAACAGACAGGAGCAGACCAATGATAACCCACGAAACGGTCAGAGTTAAATAGCTCGGCTTGAAAATTCCCAATATGCGGTAGGCCATTCTTTTGCCCAGGCCGGTTCTGGAGAGGGCAAACCCGAAATATAAAGCCGGAATCAGTATCCAGATCGCCCGGGTAGTAAATCCATTGAAGACCACTCCGTAATCCAGGCCTGCAAACAGCAGCAGCATCAGCAATACCATGCTTCCGGCGGCGAAAGGCAGCCATTTGGAAGCAAATATCCATAAGCCCAGGGCAATGATGATGGCCATCAGCGTCAAATGGCCTTGCTGACCCAATCCAGGCTCGAAGGGTCTTGCTATTCCGATGTATGCACCCAGGACGATAAAAGCCGCTATCCCGATGAAGCGGATATTGAAAGGAAAGGCCAAAGACTTGATTGACTTTATGTCCGTGCGCTCTAAAGTGATTCTTGCTGCCATCCCAACTCTCCGTTTCCCTGAAAGGGTTGAACTTATTATTGGCCCCCGGCCCGGTTTCCTATCACATGCCAACTAAATCAGTCATTGCACTGTATGATATTTATACACTTAAGGTATTAACAACTCAAATCTAAAATAGAGAAATTTTACAGGTACTGTATATAAATTATATTTAAACGAAACATTTGTCAATAAACTATACGATAATTGCACTGGTTTAACTCAATGACAATCACCTCCGTTCCGGTTCATCATAGACGGTAAACAAAACATTAATAATTATGGAATAGGGTGCTCCGGCTCAATGCTCCAGTGGTACTATTGACATCCATCTCCATGAATGGTAAAAGTAATTACACAGTAAAAGTTTGAGAGGTAAACTATGGACATTGAAAGAAACACAGGTATCCAGATATCCCGCCAGCAGGGGGGTAAGGAAATCTCGATTGTAAGCGGGGGAATCAAGATAGTCGCGTCAGAAAAACCCATATCCACCAGCTTCGTACTCAGGTCGGGAAGGGTTTATATTCTCCTGGACTGCTCGGGGAGCATGAGGGGTAAAAAGCTGGAACAGGCTAAAAGAGGAATAATTGAATTTACCAGGGATGCGCTGAACAAGGGCTACAAGGTAGGCATGGTTAAATTCAGTGACAAGGCGCAGCTTATTTGCGAACCCACCACCGATATCGCGGTATTACAGGGCAAAGTAGATGAATTCCAGGCCTCCGGGGGGACCAATCTTGCCGCCGCTATAAAAATGGCACATGAGAAATTAACAGGGCCGGAAAGTACTAAAGAATCCGGGGGAAGTACTAGAGTACTGGTTGTCGCCACCGATGGTATGCCCGATAATATTAAGAGTAGTCTGATGGCGGCGAACAAAGCCAAGGATGATGGAATTGAGATAATTACTATAGGCACTGACGACGCCGATAAAGAGTTTCTGAAAGTACTGGCCTCCAGGACTGAACTGAGTACGAAGGTTTCCAGCGATAATCTGGCTCAGGCAATCTCTGATGCCTCTTTGTTATTGATGAGCCCAAAGGGTATAATACCTAGGTAGGAGAGACTGAAACTGAATGAACTGGGAAGAGGCTTGCCGCATCCTCGGTATATCTGAAGCGGCAACAGAAGCTGAAATCAAAGA
>JAQULX010000417.1 GCA_028718465.1 Dehalococcoidales bacterium
TACCGGCTATTTCAATGCAGCCAAATATTGTATCCGCAGTTGCAGGGAGAATGAGTACCCCTCCATAACACTCGGACAAATTATGTAAAGCGTATTTGAACTTACTGACTACTCCAAAATTCCCTCCTCCTCCCCGGATTGCCCAGAAGAGGTCCGGGTAATGTTCCTGGTCGATCTGCAAAATCTGTCCATCCGCAGTAATTATCTCGGCAGCCAGCAAATTTTTGTTAAACCGGAGAAAGGAATTATTAGAGTTTTGCAGGCAGTGGTGGGCGGTGCTGTACAATACGAACTCGAACTTTTGGATTTAGCTTCAGAATAGAAAACGGCTGATTCCAGGATTGAGGAAATCCCGGCTCAGAGAGCAGTTATCGGAAAAATAATTCCAATCCAAGCGGAATTGATCTATCAGGATCGAGCCTGCGACGTCTCCGGCTTGCTACTTCTTAAGGTCATCGGTGAAGTTCATATCAAGCTGAGAAAAGAGCTTAAAGGCAGTACCTTTCAAATCATAACTGTCTATATAGACCGGTTCACCGTATTTTTCAACCAGTGTATGGGTATAGCTGGATAAAGCCTCCAACATCCTGGCGCCATCCGAACTGCAAATTCCAAGTTGCATCCGCCAGTTTTTTTTCAGAGGAGAAAAGGTCAGTTGAATGCCGTACTTTGTCAGATCGTTGGCGGCTTTCTGAACTGCCGTATGTAACCGATTATCGGCTTTGCGGATAAATCGAGTGCAGACCTTGATCGAACCGGTTTCCTCACTGGTTATTACCAATTGATCAGCTTCCATTTTACCGTACAGCCCCATGACCCAGAGGATACCTCGAGAGTAAGTCAGACTTTTCTCGACCTGGCTTTGAGCGGCGTGAGTCACTGCTTTAGAAGCGAATAATTCGGAAAGCAGGACATGTAACATTTTCAAACCGGGTTTACCAGTATCCGGGCAAGGCTTTATTTTAGCGGCAGTCTTTGGAGGGGTGGGTTTAATTAGCTCTTTCGGGCTCAATTTGTTATGAATCTCTTTCAGATGCGTCTGGCCTTCGAATGGTTCCAGATGTTCCTGATATTCGGCATCAGAAATGTGAATATGTCCGGCCTCTTCTCTTTGATGGCGCAAGTCCGGACCGGGAACTGCTTTCAGAAACTCCTGACAGGGGTACACAGCACAATAGGCGCAGTTGGGAACCTTGTTATAGCGCGCACACGCACGAATCGTGCACATTTTAGAGGGCAGCATGTTACCGGTTTTCCAGGGACTATTTGATTGGCAGCCCTCGCATTTTATAATATCCGGTTTGAAGTTCAGTCCGAAATACGTATGCCAGACTTCGCTGCCTTTACGGCGGTCTTCATAAGTACCGGTACTGCCTCTGAAAGCCGGGCACCGGCTGCAGTATGCCCCGCATTTGGCTAATCCTGGATAACCGGACATTTGTTTTATCCTTAATTATTCTGTTGGGTTATCAATATTGCCAATATTAGCACATCCAGATAGCCCCTAACAATCAGCCTGCCAGGATTTGGATCTGTTTTAAATTACATGGTGTAACCTTGAGTTATGGTTCCAAGCAGGATGCAAAGCTTTCACCTGGAGTAAACCGGGAATGCGCTGGAATAATTGAAGAAGGTCCTTTATTGTGTATTGTACGGTACTGTTATTTCAAAGCCAAAAATGGTGGGCGGTCGTGGCCACCAGACAGAACTTTTTCGCTATCATTTAAGATTTGCATATAAATTCAAAGAACCATTTTCCCCAATACCTCATTCCTTCGACTTAGATCTTATTACCTCCGAATGTTCTTTGTTCAAAATTGTTATTGGCAGGTCAATATATACTATAAGTAGAAAGACTATTCCAATGAGGAGATAAATTAAATGGCGAGTCAGCTTTTTATTGGGTTGCACGGCAGTGAGGACCCCACCAAGGCTACCCTTCCCTTTCTTTTTGCCAATGGGTCACTGGATGCCGGTTTTGAGACGGGTATTATCCTTACCGGAGATGCGGTAGTTTTAATGAGTAACACAGTTGCGGACAATGTGCACGGCGTTGGCTTTCCCCCACTCAGAGAAATAATGGCAAAGGTAGTTGCGGCCAAAGTCCCCATTTATATATGAGGGCTTTGTGCCCGCGGTCGTGGGATTACTGAAAAGGAACTGGCTGACAAGAATGCTAAATTTGCAATGCCGTCAGATGGAGCTAAAATGATAGCGCAGTTCGATAAGGTTGTCAGCTTTTAGACTAAAAGCTAAATTGGGAACGTCGGATATTTCTAAAATGATTTCCTGACTGTAAACCTGGATATCCATGTATTATTCCATGTAAGTTTGGATGAGCCATAAGGAGGAAACATCATGTATGCCAGAGTAAGCACGTTTATGGGGAAGCCAGAAAATATCGGCCAGGCTATTAAACCCCTTAAGGATGCCTTTATCACCAAAGAAAAAGGCTGGAAAGGAGGGTATGCTCTGGTCAACAGGCAAACTGGTAAAATGCTGACCCTAACCCTCTGGGAAACTAAAGAAGATATGGAAGCCACCGTACAAGTGGGCAACCAGATACGGGGTCAGGCCGCCAGTCTGGCCGGAGCGGCGCCGCCTATAGTTGAGGTCCATGAAGTCGCTTTAACGCCTGAGGATTAGGGGCGTTGCTACTATGATACTAATTGTTTGAATGCAGCCAGCTAATCAACCTGATTGCTATCTGTTGTGTGAGAAATGAGAAAGCCAAAAAGAAGATATCACTGAGATCAGGGTTATGCTTTGCAGTATAGACCATGACACTTTAAGTACAAATATAATGAGACCCTCCATTTAGCTGAAGATTATCTTTAAAAAGGAGTTATCCTATGCCAAAGTATCTTGCCCACGGCTCATATACTGTAGAAGGTGTTCGGGGACTAATTAAGGTAGGCGGCTCTTCCAGAAGAGCTCATTTCCGGCAAAATATCGAAAATCTTGGGGGGAAGCTCGAAGCCTTCTACTATGCTTTTGGTAGTGAAGATATCTACGCCATTGTCGATTTACCCGATAATGTAAGCAGTGCCGCTATATCTCTTGCATTAAACGCCGGAGGAGGCTTCCGCAACAGCATAACTGCCCTTATGACTCCCGAAGAAATAGATGAGGCATCTAAAAAGGCAACGTTGGTCGGATACCGTCCACCAGGGCAATAATACTATTGAGACGTTGATCGGGTAATGAGAAGGATCAATCAACTCTCTCCTGGCTAGATATGCATTTCTTGTGATAATGAATTGTATTTGGTCGACCAATTGATAAATCTACGCACCTAATGACCTAAGAACACTAAAAACAAGAGGAATTACCAATAAAATGCGAAAGGCTTAAGAGAAGATTTGCCAGATAAATCTGACGATAAGGAAGACGATCAATAGCCAGATTAGGACGACAATTCCAGCCATGATCCATTTGGTTTTACTATCGATTCTCTCTATTCCGGCTTTTTCCCGGCATTCGGTAAAAACACCTTCAGGTATCATTTTGATGGCTAAATAGATTCCAGCCGGAACTATGATTAAATCATCTGAGGTGGTACCCATTGTCTAGACAGGGATCACTCAAAGTTAAGGTGTGATCCTGACATCCTATTCATACATGTAGCTCTTTGGTTATGTTTGCTGGATTGTAACATATGCACATTAACAATATCA
>JAQULX010000418.1 GCA_028718465.1 Dehalococcoidales bacterium
GAGTGAAGAAATGATAAAGGCTATGATTTCCCATGCAGGCGAGGATGATCTGTTCGTAGATTATCTTTATGAGAGGCTTGAGCGGGCCAATTTAGGTCTTGACATATTTGTTGACCATAAACGTAATCTGGCAGGGGATGACGCCCAAAGGATGATTGACGAGGCAAGAGGGTCCATAGTCTTCATTCCAGTGCTCTCTGACTTTTCCGTAACCAAGGAATTCTTCAATAATGAAATCAAGACAGCTATTGGAAGTCGGTCCACTTACATTTTCCCATTGAAATTCAATTGTGACGATAACAAGGTTCCCCATGATATTAATATCGCCTTTTCAACGCATGATCGAGTCACTGGCAAGTTATACCTGGATTTCTCAAAAAGAGCTGAGTGGAGCCTCAAAACAGAAGAATTACTGAAAGCAATCGTAGCAAAATTAACCGAGATAAATTTATATCGGAAAGATGAATTCTTTTATCAGGACGTAGAGCACATCGACAGGATTCTCAGCCGAGAAAATCCCTCACCAGGGGAAATCAAAACAATGGTTGATGTTTTCTTAATGAAGGAAGCCTATCAGTACTATTTCTTCAAGAGATTGAAACGACTGAGTTGGCTGACGTTCCTTAGACTTTACGGCTTCTTTAACCGAAATCCGTGGCCGGTGGAGGTTGAAAACCAACCTGGCAGCTACACTATGCCTCGTTGGAGCGTTCTCGATTATTTGGAATGGTGCTCTACACAGATCACGAAGAGTGAAAATTCCGCTTTCGGTGAAGCTTTGATAGATATTGTTCGTTCCGTTTCAAATTACCGGGACCAAAATGGTAAAAGGAATGATAATTACATTACAGATTGGGTATTCATCAAAATTATTGCCAACCTCCCTGATCGGTTTATTACCGCTGAAGACATCGCGCTGGTAGCGACGTATTTGGAGTCACGCTGGAAGAGTACTCTGGTCGGACCAGAAATCGCCAGCAATTTATTACCTGCGATGTTAAACCGTGGCCAAAGAGAAAAATCCATCAAGCTTTTCGACATCGCTACAACCGTGAAATGGGTTAATGAAAGTGGGGATTCCTCGCCCGATTCGATTATTGATGCTTATTGGCTTAGTGATCTTTTCGAACGAAATATTGAAAGCCTAGCTAGTGTTTGCCCTCTTGAGGCATCTGAGATACTCTTGGGCCGCATTACAGAGATGACAAAGCACAAGCCGTCGGAATTCAATATTTTTGAGGTTACCGCTATTGAAAACCACTCTCAGGATGATCTCCATAAAGGAAGACTTCCAAACATTATCGTCAGGGGCGCGCGGGATTTGCTGAATGCCTTGGTGACCAAAGATAAAGAGTCCGCCATTAATATACTAACTGGATTACTTAAGAGAGAGCACCCGATTTTTAGACGTCTTGCTATATCAGTAGCTTCAGCCAACTGGCAATCATGTTCAGCATTATATGGAATTTTCGCAAATCGCCATATGCTTAACGACCATAACATCAAGCATGAAATATACGTCTTTTTGAAGCAGAATTTCAATAATCTTAAGCAAGAAGAAAAGGATAAGATTATTGATTTGATCGAGTTAGGTTCAGACAGAGCGGATGAAGAAAGTACGGATGAGAAGCGACAAGCCTATTGGAAGCAAGGATGGCTTTCAGCAATTATCCCATCCGGCTATCCGAGATCTGCGAAGCTATATAAAAAGCATAAAGCAGTAACCAACATTGAACCAGACCATCCAGATTTTAGCACTTGGACAGAAATGGGATGGGGGCCGGACCCGAGCCCAATATCAGTAGACATTCTACTTCAAAAAAACAACTCCGATGTTGCGAATTATCTTTCATCTTATAAAGAGACTCTTAAAACATGGAGAGGACCTTCGAGAGAGGGATTACAGGAAGCTCTCTTTAAAGCTGTTAGGACTAACCCTGAAAAATTCTACGTTGATCTCCATCCATTTGTCCAGATTCCTATTGACTACCAATACCGAATCATTGGTGGTTTCCGAAAGGCTTGGGAAGAAAAAACGGATTTGGATTGGGAGAAAATAGTTTCTTTCTGCACCAAGATAGTCATGACTAAGGAATTCTGGGTAAGCCCCGAAAAGAACGGGGACGGAAATCGACGGGGCATAATCATTTCGGAGATAGCTGACCTCGTAACCGACGGAACCAAAGATGATAGCAGGGCGTTCCCGTCGAATTTATTGCCACAAGCTGAAGAATTACTCTTAGTCCTGTTGACAAGAACAGAATCTAAATTAGAAAGGCCCGATGATCTACTTTTTGAAGTACTCAATTCAGCTAAGGGGCGAGTTTTAACAGCTTTGGTGAATTATTCTTTACGTGTAGCTAGATTGGGTGGTCTAACCGCTAACCCTAAGTGGGCTGGAAGAGTTAAAGACGAGTTTGCCAGACGTCTGGACCGAACTGTTGAACCTGACCTAAGGTTCTTATTGACACTCGGAAGGTATTTACCAAATCTATACTACCTGGACAAACAGTGGGTTGAAAGCAACATTAATCAGATATTCCCGAAAGACATAGAAGACCATTGGCAAGCGGCTATGGAAGGATACCTACTACATGGAAAAGTGTATTCCGTTATTTACGACCTGTTGAGAAGCAACGATCACTACCAAAAAGCAATTGAAACGACCTTTCGTGACAAAGAAGCGAGAAAGCGTCTAATAGAGCACCTCTGTATCGGGTACTTGCTGGAAAAGGAAGAAGTCGGGGACCAAACAAGTCCATTCCAAACTTGTTTAGACTCTTGGGATATTGAAACCCTGACTCAAATTATCTGGTTTTTCTGGATCCAAAGAGAGTACCTCGTCGATAAGGAAGCCCGAGAAATTCAAACCAACCAGCAAGATATAATTAAGAAACAAACGGATAGGATTTTGAAATTCTGGAGATACATCTACGGTATTCTAAAGAGCAAAGGTACCCTAACGGAAAATGAAAAGAAGTTTGCATCAGACCTTAGCAGGTTATCTTGCTATGTCAAAGCTCTTGATCCCGAAACCCTTGAAATGATTGTTTTCTCGGCAAAATACGTAGATAAGAATTTCAACAGTTCGTTCTTCATTGAGTACCTCTTGAGGTTATGTGACGTGAGCCCGTCTCAAGTAGGCGAGATATTCATTGTGATGCTTGATAGCTCGACCCCAGTATTCGACCAAAAGATTATCAGAGCTATCGTCACTATACTTTACCAGTCAGGGCAAGTTGATGTCGCTAACAAGATAAGTAATATTTATGGTGGACGGGGCATAGAATTTCTTCGCGACATCTACGAGCTTTACAACTCATGAAGTGAAGAGATTTTCTGAATTCATTCAGTGAATATCGTTTCTTGGGTTATAGGAGATTTTAGAGTCTATTGTCGTTCAAGTTGACTAATGCACGGGGATGTGTGCCCTGAGACCAAGAGTTGCTGTAAGACCGGGATCAGAGCCTTCTTCTCAAACAGAAGTTCGGAAACTGTCCCGAAAGGCCCACTTAAGAGTACTCGAACTAATCATGAATCACACTTAACGTCAGAAAGTGCAATCACTAGATATATTGGTCAAAAGAAAGGGCAGGTTTCTCGAGCCAATATCCTCGGCGGAAGGCGGTCGATCACCCTCCGCGAAGTAAACTAACCCTATAGCACCTGCCCTA
>JAQULX010000419.1 GCA_028718465.1 Dehalococcoidales bacterium
ACAGGATTACTTGGCCAGTAAATTAGCGGCAACAATCGCTATTGTCGCCGCCAATTTACTGTTAGCTGCTTGCCGGGCGAGTGAAGACTATTTATATTGCGGCATTTTATCCAAAGCCCGGATTGCTTACATGACAATCGGTGTTATCAACGTTTTTTCTCCCGGCATTTTTTCTTCAGGTCAGTATTTGCACGTACTGCTTTCCAGCCTTTTGACAGATGTATATCCAAAATTAATCTGCCATCCTTTAAAGTAGTTACTGGTTCAGCGCCGGTTGGATAACATTATCTAAAAATTATCATTGCCCGGTCGCTTAAACTAAAGACAGGGAGGGAATATGAAACAGTGAATAATAGATTGGAGCCGATGCATTGGAATCCCGTTCCACGCTGGTTTTTACTGGTGGGGGGTATCCTGGCTGTTATCCTGGGAGGAATACTTTTATGGGCGCCGGCCAAGACCAGGGCTGATGCCTGGTTGCTTCTGGTGATCATACTGGGAGTATACTGGTTATTCACAGGAATTTTGGAAATCGTATCTTTAGTGCAAGACCGGAGGCAGTGGGGCTGGAGGCTTTTCACCGGCGCAATCAGCATTTTAGCCGGGGGGTATATCCTGTTGTATCCTGTCGCGGCTACCGTCTCCTTACCGAGAATCATTGTCCTGGTACTGGGGGTGTGGGGAATTATCCATGGCCTCATTTTAATTACAACGGCTTTTAGGGGGGGAGGCTGGGGTGCTGCAATTGTGGGTTTCCTGCTGTTTTTACTGGGCATAATTCTGGTCTTGAACTATTCCGCACCGGGGATTGGAGTGATATTAATCTGGGCCGCCGGAGCCATAGCTTTTGCCGGAGGGATTATCATGATTATCCAGTCGTTTCGTCAGCACTCGCCATTATACCCGGTAACCCGATGAGTTCTTCCGGATATACCAGAAGAAATAACAGAGCGGAGGGACCGGTTAACAGTTATGCGGGGAAATTTATTATTGATAGGAGTATGAAGAGATGTTGATCAGTGAAATCACGAAAAAAGAAGTGCTGGATGTAAATGCCAATAAAGTAGGCTCGATAACGGACGTTGATCTGGACGTCGCTAAAGGAACTATCAACTACTTTATTCTCCGATTGGGTACTTTTAAGAAAGTGCATGTTACATCTGACAAAGTAGACAAGATGGGCGCTAAAATCATCTTGAATGTTTCCCGGGCCGATATTGAAGCGACGCCGTCCACCGTAAAATGACAATTATCATATCAATGGTCCTTCCGGTAACAGATAATATAGGGAAGATTTAAGGGCTCTGGAATCTATATTTTGAATTCGGCTTGAATATTAAGTTTTAAGCCCGGGGGGTGATGCGGATGATATACAACCTGCCGGACGGGTTCCTTTGAATTCAACAGCCATTATCTCTGCCAGCCCCAACATTTCACCTGTCTCATGCTCGCTTATTCATAATCTGCCGGGGCATTTTTTTACCTTTGCCATCTCCTGCGGAAACCTCCGCCAGCATAGAATAGTATGTCAAAAACCAGTCCCAGGGCCAGCCAGAACCAATCAAAACCGGTTATTCCAAGAGGAAATACCCAGACATATGCCAGAGTTGTCCAGGGTAAGAATATAGCCCCCAGGAGCGGCCAAATAAAGGTACTAAACGTTTGATTCCAGCGCGGCATGTCCAGCAGCCACCAGACAAGAATACCCGCTCGCGGCCCTAATAAAGCCAGGACAATAATCAGGCAGCACATATTTTCTTCTCCCGGATAACTGCCGGCCTGCCGGAGTTCCTTCCCGGCCCGGCTGATTCCTTTTTCAAGATTATTAATAATAGCTATGGCTTGTCCCGGCCATCAACGACTGGCCCGGTATCAGCAGCCTTACAGAGTAAAGCTGAAATCCGTACTATATTTGTTATCTATCATATTTAAGGCGCTTATGCAACGTCTAAAACATGGAGAAAAGACCTGATTGTTGCTTAGAAAAATACAGCGGAATGCTAAACCGGTACTGCGCTGGAGACTACCGATATACTTTGGGCAATTATGGTCAAAAGATAGTACTTAAGTAATGTGGGAAATTTTTTTGCCTGCTGGTCAGTCGTGATGATGCGGTCCATAAAGACAGCTACAGGCAAGAGGGCGAGTCGGGGCTGAGGCTGGCGCAAGAGTGCGGCTGAACCACATGGTAAGCATGAGCAGGGCCGGCAGCGCATCTTCACCGGCTCTGACATGCCGTGAAGGTCTTGCCTGTCCAACTTGAACTTTGACTTTCCATCTGCTAATATTTAGGTGTGCCTAATTATTAGGTGTTCCTAAAAGAACGGCAGGAGGGAACGGGATAAACGCAAAGACCAGTGCCAGCATTGAAGAATACCTGGAGGCTTTATATACCCTGACCCAGGACGGGAAGGTTGCCAGTACCTCGGATATATCAAAGAAGCTGAACGTAGCCCCGCCCAGCGTAACAGAGATGCTCCGGAAACTGGCTGACGGTGGCTATATCAACTATTCTCCCTACCAGGGTGTTACCCTGACTCCCCAGGGCTTTACAATTGCCGAAAAGATGACCCGCAGACACCGGCTGCTGGAGCGTTTCCTGCATGATAAGCTGGACATCGGCACCGACCGGGTTCATCAGGAAGCCTGCGAAATGGAACATGCTCTTTCCGATACTACTGAAAGAGCTATCTGCCAGAAGTTGAATTCCCCGGATAAATGCCCGGATGATGAAAAGGAAATCCCTCCCTGTAATCTGGGATTTTCGTCATGTGAAGAATGCAAAAAGTGGGGTGGAAACGATTTGAAAGAGGTAGGCCCCCGCAAAGTGAATGTGAAAGCCTTATCCGCTCTGAAGGAAAAACAGGAGGCTACAATATCCTTTATCAGGGGAGACAAAAAAGCTCTGCGTAGATTAACGGACCTTGGACTGACTCCCGGCACCCAGGTTCGTATCTGCCGAATAGCTCCCCTTAAAGGTCCGGTAGAGGTCCTTGTCAGAGGTTCTCACCTGGCGCTGAGTGAAGCAATCGCCTCCAATGTTTTTGTGGAAAAACAGTGGTAACTGAAACCAGCAATAAACTTTATACCATCGCTTTGGCCGGGAACGCCAATGTCGGTAAGAGCGCCATATTCAATCAACTAACCGGATTAGTACAGGAAACCGGGAACTGGGCAGGGAAGACGGTAGGTGTCAGGGAAGGCACTCTGGTTCATCACGGGCAGAAAATCAGGATCGTTGACCTGCCAGGAATTTACTCCTTTGCAACATACTCCCCGGAAGAACAGGTCACGCGGGAATATATCCTGACCGAGCATCCGGACGCGGTGATCAATGTTGTTGACGCTACCTCTCTGGAAAGAAACCTGTATTTTACTCTTCAGCTTCAAGAGATGAATGTCCCGCTTATTATAGCCCTGAACTTTGCGGATGTCGCCAAAAAAAAGCACATCAATATAGATTTGGAACAACTGAGCAAAACGTTCGGTTCTCCCGTTATCGGTACTATTGCAATTAAAGGCATCGGGGTGCATGAAATGGTCAACGAAGCCCTGGGCAATGAAATCAAAAGCCGGACCGGTCCTGACGGCCTCAAATACGGTCCTGAGGTGGAAGGCTGGATTGCCAAGCTGAGCGAAGCCATTGCTCCTGGTGGCATTGAATATCCAGTCAG
>JAQULX010000420.1 GCA_028718465.1 Dehalococcoidales bacterium
GAGGCAGGCGGCCGGTCCTCTTGGATCTAAATCCTTCCGGAGGATTTGCTATCGGGGTGGGATTGAACCTGATGAACATGGTCGGGTTGCTGGTGGACCTGAAGGGCAACATCATCACCAAGACCCAGATCGCCCGGCCCCAGGCTTCGGTAAGAGAGGTTTCCGAATGCCTGTTAGAGATCGTGCGCGAGATCCTGAGGCGCTCCAAGGGTTACACCGCAAATATTAAAGGCATCGGAGTAGGCATAGCCGGATTGATCAATAAGAAGAACGGTTCGGTCCACTGGCCGCAGAAGATGGACCATTATTATACCTATGCCTCGGTAGATATTCCCTTAAGAGACCTGATGGAGAAAGAGTTTAACCTGCCGACCCTGATCGAGAATGACGCTACAAGCGCCTGCTCTGGGGAATACTGGCTGGGTTTAGACCAGCGCTATAAAAACGTCCTTTATATGTTCTCCGGAGTAGGGTGCGGCATCATGATCAACGGTGAGGTTTACCGCGGCTCGCAGGGTTATGCCGGAGAGGTGTCCGTATATAATTATAAAGAGCAGGATCTTTTTAACTGCTCAAGCGGCGCTCCCTGTTTTGTCAAGCGCTGGGAGGTTGATCTGGGTATTGTCGATGAAGTGAAAAGCATCCTGCTTAAAGATAAAGAAAAGGCAGAAGAGTTCTTTCGCATTGCTTCCTGTAGTATGGAGAGCCTGGATTTGAAAAGCGTTTTTAGCGCGGCTCGCCTGAAAAATGAAACGGCAACTTTGGTTTTAGAGGGGGCAGCCAAAAGGCTGGGGATCAAGATCAGTTTCCTGGTGAATTTGCTTAACCCCCAGGTAGTGGTTATCGGCGGAGGCTTTGAAGAAGCAGGCGAAGCTTTTTTAAACAAAGTAAGGTCTACGGTGATGGAGTGGTCCTTTCATGAATCGACCGCAGATCTAAAGATCGCTTATTCCCAGTTAAGGGAGAATGCCGTAGCCATGGGCGCGGCAAGTTTTGTTTTAGAGAGGGTATTCGCCCAACTATAACGGGGGGGATTATGGATCAAAAGACGAAATTAATCATCATCGGCCTGATAGGATTTTCGGTGGTATGCCTTTTTCTTTTTCTGCAGGCAACCAGTTCCCAGCAGATGCTTACGCGCGAACGCAATGATTTGAAGACCGAGAACGCCACCCTCATCAGCAAAGTTGACAGGATAGAGGGCGAATTAAAGGCCAGCCAGGAACAGATCAATACCCTCAGGAGCGATAAGGATAATGCGGCCCAGCAGATCAATGAATTGCAGGGGAAACTTGACCTGGCCAGCCGCACCAGGGATGAACTGGTCGAGAAATTAAAGGCTGCGGAAAAACAGCAGGTAAGCGCTCCTCAGCAGGAAGCAGCCCAGCAGAATACGGATGCTTACTGGGGCCAGGTCCTTAAGTCAAAGACCTCCCTGGAACTTCAGCTATCCAGTATGCGCGAGGAGTTAAAGAAACTGCAGGTGAGCAATGATTCTCTGCAGAGAGAAAAGAACGCCTTGCAGATAGACATTAACAGCCTGCGAACTGAAAGAGATGACCTCACCAGGCAGCTTGGATATAATCAGAAGCTTTTAGACAGTATCTCCCAGGATGTAGTGCGGGAAAAGAATGATAAGGCCGCGATACTGGAGACCCTTAAGAAAGTCAAGGGGGAGAACAGGATACTCAGCCGGCAGTTAAGCAATTTAAACAGCCATAAGGCCTCCCTGGATAAAAAGGTCGAGGAGCTTCAGGAGGGGAAATCCACCATAGAAAGGCGATTAAGCGAGATGGAGACAATGCTCGCAGACAGGGTTTCCCAGATCAATTCCCTTAAAGATGACCTGGACGCGATAAGAAGCGGCAAGCCCGTGGACGTGGAGAAAAAGTTCAAGGAATCGGTAGAACTTCCGGCGATAGTGGTCCATTCAGGCTCATCCGGGGATAAAGCAGGCGTAGCGGATGAATCCGGCCGCGGCAAGCTCCTGGCAGTAAACTTGGATAATAATTTTGTGGTCATTGATACAGGCGTTTCCTCGGGTATCAAGTCCGGCGACAGGTTCTCCGTATACAGGGAAGGCAAGCAGATAGGCTCTATTGAAGTGATCCAGGTAAGAGACAATATCTCTGCTTGCGATATAAAGAGGATGAGCACGCCGTTCAAGATCGGCGATATTATCAAATAAATAAACTGTCTTCATAATAATGACGCGCACCAAGAAGCCCTCCTCCAGTAATATTTCCATTGAAGATGTTGCCCGCGCCTCCGGTGTGTCCATAACTACCGTTTCGCGGGTGATCAATAAGGCCAAAACAGTCAAAGAGTCTAACCGCGCCAAGGTAATGGACGCGGTTAAAAAACTTAAATTCCAGCCCTCTATTTTCGCCCATGGAAGTAAAACTGTTAACAATTTTTGTGCCGCTGAAATAGTAAGTCTGCGTAACCACATAATTATTCACCGATTCTTTTGCAAAAGGTTTGTATTTTACTTCACTTGTAATCCCCAAGTTATCAGCATCATTCTGTTTATGATAAATTTTCTGAGCAATAAGGTCCGGCTGAACTGTTCCAAACCAGTTTCCTCTTGCAATAACGGGGAAATCGCCGCCATCCACAAAAGGTTTTCTGTCAATTGCACCCGGATACTGAGGAGGAATGGAACCCACTCCCCCATCTTTCTTGACATTCATATAAGCATAAAGAATTATGTCCTTCACAGTGTGTCCATAGATGTTATTATAAAAAAGACGCAAATTGGGAGTATATACCTTAATTCCGTTCAAACCGTTGTTTCTTATTGTGTTGAAAGCAAAAACTGTTTCACTGAAAGAGTTTTTTTCAGAAAATGTTACATTCGCTTGAACACATTTATTATCAATGCACTGATAGCCGTAATCAGGAGGACCGCAATCAAAATCACTATAACATATCTCAGGAGCCGTGGCTGTGGCTCTACTGATAGTTGGCTGATGACTTGAAATAAAGATACCGTTTAAATGACCTTCAATAGTTGAACCAGTCATAAGAATTCCGGCTCCCTGAAAAGATGCTGAATCGTTTCCGGTAAAAACTGTGTCAAAAACTTTTGAATCTGCAACTTTGACTGTTCCATTAACTTCTGAGTCCTCAATAGTTGAGTTAAAGAGCACAAGTTCACCGTTTACTTCAGAATTTTTAACAATTGAACGATTTATATTAGCAGCCACCATAATATCGTTGGAAAATTTACAGCCCTCAAAAACTGAATATAAGCTGTAAAGACCATTGAATTCACAGTTGCTGCCTGAAAAATAGCCGCCTATGAAACTGGAGCCGCCGGTGACAACAACATCTGTCATTGAGGCATGTGTCATAGCAAGGTTTAAGTATCCGGCATTCTTCACAGTTCCTCTTATCAGTTCAACATAAGGTTCAAATGCTGTTGTTGTGAATTTTTGAACTTCAGCGGCTACATTTGCTGAGAGTCCTGTCAAAATAAAATCTGCAAAATATGCCGTCCCTTTTACATCAATTAGAGAATTTTCCCCTGAAATTGAAAAATGTTCAAAAACATTGTTGCCGTTTGCCGGTTTTGTAATGGTATAAAGAGTGTCCCCTAAATACTGCGAATCTTTCAAATCCTCAAATAATCCATTGGCATAAAGAGAGTAAGCTTCGGATCTC
>JAQULX010000421.1 GCA_028718465.1 Dehalococcoidales bacterium
TCCTGAGCACTGAGTTCACTTTCAAGTCCGTGTTCGCTTCGACACTGTCGGGAATAGTCGCTCTGGCGATAATATACAAATTCCATGCGATAGTCTCCCGGTTAATGGGAATCATCTTTCACGGTGAAAGCTATAATTACCGGCAGAGACTGGTTGAATTTGCCGGTACGCTCCATAATATTTTCAGTTTAAAAGAGCAAGGCAGGGAATTACTGTCGCTCTTAACTCGCTCGGTAGGCTGCCGGAATGCGGCGTTATTGTTTCCGGGCCCGAACGGCGACTTTGAAGTACAAATGGTGGAACCGGTTGGTAAAAACAGGGAAAATTCGCTGGCAAAACTGGTTTTTAAGCCGGACGATCCAATCGTAGAATATTTAAAACGCGAGCAACGGTCCCTGACCCGGGAAAGCCTGGCTCTTTTACCGGATTTCCTGGGCTTGTGGCAGCAGGAGAAAGATATTATCAAAAACTCCGGAATAGAGCTTTTTATGCCTTTGATAAGCCGGGATAGATTGATCGGCATCATTATCCTGGACAGCAAGAAAAACGGACGCTACAACCTGGAGGACCATAACTTGCTGGAACAGGTCACCAAGAAGGTGGCGGTCAGCATGGAAAAAGAATATCTGTGGGAGCAGTTACAGGAAAGGGAAGAAGAGTTATCCGTTATTAACCGGTCCAATTCCATCATAGCGTCCAGTCTGGATATACAGAAGATATATGACAACTTTATCAATGAGTTGAAACGGATAGTTGAAGTTGATTGGGCTGCCATTGCGGTAATTGAAAGACAGGATGCCAAATTCATAGCGATATCTGCCGAAACTGACTCACCCTGGAAAATCAACGAAAAATTTCCTATCAAAGGCACGGCTATAGAATGGGTAGCCAAGCACCAAAGATTAATGCAGGAGTCAGACCTCAAGGAGGAAAACCATTTTGTCGCCGGAGAAGGTTATTTACAGCATAGCGTCAGGTCTGTGGTGCATTTGCCTCTGGTGATATCGAACCGCGTTATAGGAGCTTTGATAGTAGCCAGCCGTAAAGCGGAGGCTTACAGCCCAAGGCAATTAACACTTCTGGAACAACTGGCATCGCAAATCGCCATGCCGATTGAGAATGCCTGCCTGTACGCCAAAACTGAACATCTGGCACGGGTCGATAGTCTCACCGGCCTGCTCAACCGGCGCTCACTGGATGAAATATTGTCAAATGAGATCGGTCGTCATTCCAGATACGGAGGATCGTTCTCATTAATAATCCTGGACCTGGATTTGTTCAAATCGTTCAACGATACCTTTGGACATCTGGCAGGGGATGAACTGCTGCGGCAGATCGGGGCTATTATGAAGAACACTGTCCGAGAAGCAGACCAGGCTTTCCGTTACGGAGGAGATGAATTTGCTATACTTCTGCCGCAAACTCCCCTGGACGCAGCTTTAAGGGTGGCCGAGCGCATTCGTCAGCAGACCTTCGCCACCGTAGAGATCGAGTCCAAACCAATCAGCGTTAGCCTGGGTTTGGCGAGCTGGCCGGCCAACGGGCTGAGTCCTGAAGAAGTCCTGGCCTCGGCAGATGCCGCTCTCTATCAGGCCAAAAAATCCGGCGGCAATCACACCGTTTGTTCACAACTGGATTTTCGTTCTCCGGACAGGAAAAACATCACCGGCAGCCTGAAGGATAGTCAGGGAACCGATGATTTAAATACTATTTTTGCACTGGCTGCCACGGTTGACGCCAGAGACCGTTTTGCCCACGATCATGCCAAGCAGGTACACAATTACGCCACTGCTATGGGACGGGAACTGGGTATGAAGCCTCAGGAAATTGAGCACCTGGGCACTTGCGCCCTGTTACATGATGTTGGCAAGATTGGCATCAGTAATGATATACTTCAGAAAAGTGAAGCCTTAACTGAGAGCGAGTGGGAGATTATCAAGTGCCACCCGGCACTGGGGGCGGCTATTATCAGCCATTGCAGCCAGTTGTCATCTTACGTGGACCCTGTTTTACATCATCATGAGAAATTCGATGGAGGGGGTTATCCTGATGGATTAAAAGGTGAAGAAATACCTCTGGAGTCACGTATTCTGTCTATTGCCGACTCATTCGCGATGCTGACTTCAGAGCACGTTTACTCCCCGGCGCTAACATATGAGGTTGCCATCGATGAAATCAAAAAAGGCGCCGGCACTCAGTTTGACCCGAAATTGGTTGATGTATTTTTAAAAATTGTGCCCGGGATTATCGTATCTCCTGAAGAGACAAAAATCAGAATTGAAAATAATTAAATGGCTTGATCAAGCCGAGTTGTGGAGGAATTAAGTGGAAGATAAAATTCAAGTTATTGTCATCAGTCAGCAATCTCTGTTTCGTAACGGCATACAGCATTCCCTCTCCAATCACCCCGATATCGTTATCTCGGGTGCAACTGATATCAACGACGCTATTTTAACAACCATAGACAATGATCCCCCGGATGTGGCGCTGCTGGATATCGATGGGGGAGCAGATGCCGGACTGAACCTGGCACGGAAAATCAAGCAGCATACTCCGAGCATCGCCATTGTTGTTCTCGCTGCCAACCCGAATGACGAACAGCTCTTCGCAGTACTGAAAGGACAGGCTGCCTCATACCTGAACAAGGAAACAACAGCCGAACAACTGGTGGAAACCATCCGCCGGGTTGCCCGCGGCGAGCATCCGATTAACGAAAGCCTGACGACCCGCCCCAAATTGGCAGAGCAGGTATTGTTACAATTCCAGGAGCTCTCCCGGCGGACGGAAGCGGAAGCTTTTATTTCGCCGCTTACCCCGCGCGAGATGGAAATCCTGAAATATATCGGGCAGGGCTTTTTAAACAAGCAAATCGCCATGGAGCTGGGAATCAGCGAGCAGACCATCAAGAACCATGTGACCTCCATACTGCGGAAGCTGAATGCCAACGCCCGTACTGAAGCGGTAGTGCTGGCCTTAAAACAGGGTATAATCACTATCAGCTAGTCAGGCCGACCGGCTCTAAAATAAAGAAAGCTTACACTGGAAGAATCCTGGTGCGGAGTGTTGGGTTCAGCCCCCCAGATCAGGCCTTATTATATTAAAAGGCCGTATAAAGGGGCGGGCTCTTTTCTCAAGGGGAAAAGCCAGATGAGCGCTCTACTTTTCCCCAGTGCCTGGACTCCCAGCGCTCTCTCCATCTCCCCTCTCGGATTTTGCATTTCCAATAATTTTATTTACATTATCCAGATCATTATGATGTACTCCCCGAAAAATGATCCGGAAGAAACGACGGACTTGAAGGCATAAAGATAATCCGAGAGATACTGATTCCTGAAGCGATAGAGAATTACAGAGAAATATGGGAAGCTATTAGCAAGTAATGGCTTTGGGCTTCAACAGCCAGGCCATCACCAGCCCTACTATACCGACAGCTATCGTAATGAGAAAAACTATTTGATATCCGCCGCTAATATCGAAAATATACCCGGCGACCAGAGGACTAACAGACCCCCCTATGGTAGAAACAAAAAGTATTACTCTGAGGTGGTCCCCGTTGTCTGGACAGGGATCACTCAAAGTTAAGGTGTGATCCTGCTATCCTATTCTAACATGTAGCTCTTTGATTATATTTCCGTGATTGTAACATGTGTACATTAACAATATCA
>JAQULX010000422.1 GCA_028718465.1 Dehalococcoidales bacterium
GGAAGCCGGTGCATTCCCCCACATCATACCGGACATATTGCCGTATTTGGTATTCAACATCATGTTCGGACCCGGTTCACCGTACAGGTCCCCGGTATATGGGTCTATCAGTGCTACGAAGGCATGAATACCGGTTGACTTTTCGGTAAAGATGACATAGAAGTTATAATCGAACTCCATGATTTCCGTGGCTTCGAGATCAGTGCCACCCCGCTGGCTGAGATAGTCTTCCACAATCTCGTGAGCTTGATCTATAGTCAATCGTTGTCCGCTACTCTGGTAAGGTCCACCCGGTCCCATGGTACCCGGTCCCATCATACCACCGGGGCCCATCATACTGCCCGGTCCCATCATTCCGCCAGGACCATAAGGGTACTGGGGAGCCTGTGTCGTACTGCAGGAAGCTACCGCAAGAAGCCCTGCGATAAGCAATATGCCCGCAACAACTAGGAAAATCCGTCTTCTCATCATGAAACCTCCTTGGAAATATTCATGTTATTAGAACTTTATACCCTGGCGTGACTCCTGTAAATGACTAAAGTCTCCGTTGCATACGGGTAAGGATAATTATATGATATTTTTACATAAAATTGATAATATGTAATTGGGGGTGATTACCATGATGTTTTTCGGAGGATGGATGTGGATATTATGGATAGTTATTATCGGTCTTGTCGTATGGGGGATTATCACACTGGTCAAGCATAGCTCTTCGACATCAAATACTTCACAGAAACGTAATCCGCTAGAAATTGCTAGAGAGCGGTACGCCAAAGGCGAGATCAGCAAGGAAGAGTTCGAGGAAATAAAGAAGAACCTGCTTTAGCTGAAATGAAGACAGAAAGTCATAACACTGAAGCCGCGAGAAAACGGTATAACCGGATAGCGCCTGTCTATGACTTCATGGAAAGTCTGATCGAGAGGTCTCGCTACAGCGACTGGCGCCAGCTTCTGTGGAGTAAAGTGGAGGGACAAATAATTCTTGAGGTGGGTGTTGGCACTGGAAAGAACTTCCCATTTTACCCGCCTAGTTCGGATATGACCGCTATCGACTTCAGCGAAAAGATGCTTGATCGTGCCAGAGAAAAAGCGAAGAAACAAGACATTGAAATAACCTTGCAGCAAATGGATGTGCAGAACCTGAGCTTTAAAGATGATACGTTTGATACGATAGTGTCCACATTCGTGTTCTGCTCGGTGCCGGATCCGATAAAGGGGCTGAAAGAAATTAAGCGCGTGTGCAAGCCCAACGGTAAGGTGCTCCTGCTGGAGCATGTCCTGAGCGCCAACCGCTTTTTGGCGTTCCTCATGACCATAGTCAATCCGTTAGTGGTAAGAACTATAGGACCTCATATAAATCGTAGGACAGTGGAAAATGTGTCTATTAGCGGACTAAAAGTAGAAAAGGTAACCGATCTTGCTGCAGGAATCTTTAAGCTGATCGAAGCTAGAAAGTAGTACCAAATCTTTTCAGTGTGGACTAATATCTAGCAAGGTTACCTCAATTCTACACAATATCAGTTCTGGTACAAATTGTAAATATTAAGAGCATAATCTCTTTGAGACTAATATCACTTACAATTTCCTCATTATCGATTAACGTTAAATTAGTTAAATTTATGTCGGTGAGTAAATATCCCGAATATGAATGGCATCGTAATTAACATAGATCCAGTTATTTTCCAGTTAGGTAACCTGGAAATTCGCTGGTATACGATAGCAATTATCACAGCCATTATTGTTGCGATACTGGTGGCGGCTAGAGAATCAAAACGAAAAGGTATACCAGTTGATAATATATACTCGCTGCTGCCATGGGTGCTCGTATCGGGAATAATCGGTGCCAGACTGTTTCATGTTATTGACCAATGGGGATACTATATCGCTAACCCCATGCAGATTATACAGTTTCAACAGGGTGGGCTGGCGATATGGGGAGCGGTTATTGGTGGTGGGTTATCGACCATTCTCTATTCAAGAGCAAAGCATATTCCACTTGGTCGGTTGTTTGATGTGCTGGTTCCGGCACTAATTTCAGCGCAGATAGTAGGTCGAATTGGCTGTATTATCAACGGTGATGCCTATGGTAGTGTTACCAGCCTGCCGTGGGGATTTATATATACTCATCCAGATGCCATGATCCCTGGAAGTCTGCAGGGAGTACCCACTCATCCTTATCCGGTGTATGAAATGATATGGAATGGTACCGTCCTGGTGGTTCTACTCAGACTACGCCATAGATTCAATAAAGATGGCCTTCTCTTCTTGAGCTATCTTACTCTTTACTCCCTAGGGCGTTTTCTACTCACTTTTATTCGGCAGGAGAATATGATAGTCTGGGATCTACAGCAGGCACAGATTTTGGCTGTTGCTATGTTTGTTGTTTCCTTGACAGGCTTTATTTACCTCTTTAGAAAGTCAACACGCCACTTAAAGACACTAAAGGAGTTATAGTTATAAGAAGGAGTCCTTTCCGGAATGCTAAGTGCCTTATTAATCACATTTAGAGAAGGCCTCGAAGCCGCCCTTATCATTGGTATCATACTGGCCTACCTAGTAAGTACTGGTAACCGTGACAGGTCGAAGCACGTCTGGATAGGAACGGGACTCGCGGTTGTTGTTAGCTTGGTAGTTGGGATAGTGATATATTTCTCGGCAGGTCAACTTGAAGGTCGTAGCGAAGAGATTTTTGAAGGTATCGCTACACTGACTGCCGCTGGAGTGTTAACCTGGATGATTTTCTGGATGCGTAAACAGGCAGTAAATATCAAGAAACATTTACATGCTCAAATACAGTCTGCCCTTGGGAGTGGGTCGACGTTTGGACTACTCGGGCTTGCTTTTTTAGTGGTGGTTCGTGAAGGCATAGAGACAGTACTTTTCTTATTTGCTGCGGTGAGAGTGTCTGAATCAGCTTTATTGTCGGCTATAGGAGGTGTAATTGGTTTGGCTATCGCCGTAGGTGTCGGTTATAGCATTTATAAGGGGACCTCAAAGCTTAACCTGGGTGCATTCTTCAAAGTTACCGGGTTATTATTGATTCTGTTTGCTGCCGGATTACTTGCTTATGGTATTCACGAACTTCAGGAGGCAGAAATTGTTCCTGTTGTCGTCGAGCACGTGTGGGACATTAACCACATTCTTCCTGAAGCTTCAGTAATCGGCCAGTTCCTTGCTACGGTCTTTGGCTACAACGCCAATCCTTCACTGCTAGAGGTGATAGCTTATGGTCTTTTCTTAGGGTTCACTCTTGTTAGTTATTTTTATCCCTCAATTCGAAGGCAAAGCATCAGCGTGTAGATATATAACAAGCACACACTTTATTACCCATATTTATTTAACAAACACTTATCTAGTAACTTCTGAAGAAATTGCCGTCCCCTTTTTCGACTTGTCAACAACTACTTCTCTCTTGCCAAAGAGCCTAGACTGAGTACATTTGCCTCGTTAGCTACCAATAGAGTACTGCATTGCGCTTGGACTGTGTCTGAGCCAATTTGGGAAGGTTCCTAAACACTGTGCTATACTTTCTATTGACTAGGCTCAATGAATTCGTAGCGTACCTATTGGATAGCTGCTATGACACATAATACATTAAGACTTCAAGCCAATTGCATGACGACAGCTATGGGTATTATGCCACACACAAATGTGGAGATGGCTTT
>JAQULX010000423.1 GCA_028718465.1 Dehalococcoidales bacterium
ATTTACGCCTCCTACTTATAGTATTCCTCTAATTCTGCCTCTTTCGGTAAATAGAGCGGGTGTTTAGGGTTGCCCTTTGCCGTAAGACCAAAACACATCGGCTCTTTGAGATAATTTTTGATTGTGTTAGCTCTGGCATAGCCGTAATCAGCCTTTTCTATCCCATCCCCCCAACCACAAACTCTTAACGCCACCAGTTCATTGACCATCTGAATAGCGTGTATATCGGCTGGGTGAATGGCTGTATCCTGGTGCAATTCGCTAGGATAAGGGGTAATCTGACTGAACACATTACAGGCATATAACCCACCATATCCCCACCTTTGGGCAAAGTCACAAAGCCGCCTTATCTTGGGTCATCCTCTAGCTCATTAGCTGTTGATGGGTTAAGCCCAACAAAAAGCATCCTCGGTCTATCATCCCAAAACCGCCATAGCAAAAAGCGGTAGTGGCGGTAGTGGTCTAATACGGCTCCGCTAAATTGACTGAGCATCAGCCGCTCCTTTGGGATTGCACTCAGGACATGGTAGATATATTGCTACAGGGACACCAGCTCTATCAGCCCGCCGGCGTTCAGGGCGAGTAGCGCTTGTTCTCAGTATCGCACCATACCCTCTGCAACGTGGGCAGTCTGAACGAGGCTCATTGACTAAAACTTCAGTGTTTTTCGGTTTATCTCCCACAGTCAAAAATCGTAGCTTACCCGTTTGTGTGTCCATCTCACCTCCGACAGTATTGCACTACTGTATACTTATATCGCTTTCTATTTCATTACCCCAAGCATCCCATCCATCACGCTTTGACCGCGCAAAGAGTTCTATACGAGGCAATGGGCTAACTTCTTCAATAAGTTTGTAAAGTTCTTCGGGTTTCTCGGAATGCTTCCCAGCCTTGGTCTGGATAAAATTCGGCTTCTGGCACCGGAAGGCCTTGATACCAAATAGGCAAACCTCAACCTGCCCGCGGAACCAGAACCCCATGCCTAGCGACATGATCTTACGCCAAAAAATAGCAGTCTTATAATTAAACCCCCACTCGGTGAAGACGCAGAACGCATCTTGCAACATCGGAACTGTAGCCCAAAGAAACAGAACCGAGTTATCATCAGCTATCTCTCCAACTGAGAGTGCGCAAATATCCTCAGTAGACATGACTTGATATTTACTAGCAGATCCACTTATCATAGAGCCCCCAGTTCGCTTATTTCGATATGACCAAGGTGGGTCTGCTAAAATCGTTTTATATCTCACAGTATCCCTCTACTGTTTATTCCCTACAGCCTTTTGAAATTCAACTATTGTCGGGCAATCATACTTGGAACCGATAGGCTTTCCCATCTCTTCACAGAATTCGAATACGAGCTCCCAACAAGTATACCGGTCGTCGAGGAGCCGCGGTATCCGACGGTTGAAGTAATGCCTGACAAGGTACTGCAGCGCCGTCCAGAAGTAAACAGCCACGTCGTACTTCTTGCCGTAGACCTTCAGCCGAAAACTGGCCATCTGCCCCGGGATCGGCTCGGCATCGAGCCAACTATAGCTTCTCGTGTTCGCCGCCAGGTACATGTCCGGGTAGAAGTTTATCTCAGGACCGCCGGCCAAGGACTCCAGGATGTACCAGCCGCCCTCCGTACGCCCGTAGGCTATGGCCAGGTGCCACCCCCAGCCATCCCATTCGTGATCCAAAATCTTCAGTAAGCCACCTAAAATAAAGGAGGTAGGACCACGCCTTTTGAACTCTACTAAATCGCCAATCTTTTTCATTGGTATACCTCCACAGTATTCACCTACTGTCTATTCAATCACTCCAGGTACGATATCCCGGATAGATATATCGGCTGCTTTATATTGAATACGCACGCGGCCTTCAATATCACTCCCACTCGACGTAATGACAAGCACGGGAACGGCGTTCGCCATTTCCATCAGTATCTGAGCTTCCCCTTTATTCTCTGAGTCTAATGAGAGCAGTAAAGGCTTATCCCCTCTTTTACTCAAATACACCTTCATTTCTTGGCCCTCAGTTCATCTGGAAGGGGCCCCAGCTCCCTGGGCCAGTCCCGGCCACTGTAAGCTCTGTCCCGGATGAGGCGTTTTATTTCCTCGAGTACTGCCGCCTCGAACCCTATGATTTCCGCGTTCTTTGGCCACTCCTCGATTGTCTTCAGATAAGCCCGTTTCACTATGTCCATACCGCGCACCTCCATCGCTCTCTTAACTCCACACATGATTATATGCTCGCGAAATTGCTGTTCGGTGACCTGCATGCCGTCTACATAGTAGATGCCAGAGAGCATACCGGTATAATGGCTGTCCTCACTAGGTGTGTAGATTATCTTTCTCATGCCCTTCTCCATAGTATAGGAATACTGTTCTTTCCGATTAACCAGCAAGCTTGCTGTTTAATCGGTTCAACAATCCCGTAAGTTCTTCTTCGGAATGAGCGGCTTCTTTTGCGAGCGCTTTCAACGTTAAATGACCATCACTGATTTTGCTATCTTTAAGCAACATAGCAAAATCTTCCATGCGCATCTTTCTTTCCTTTTCCTTTTTGATGAAGTCCTTACAATCCCTGACTGCTTCATCTAGAGCACGACGCTGTGCCCACTCTGGTCGGTCTTCCCAATCCCTCTTAGTTGGATATGACATTTTCTCCTCCTTTGACAGTATTTATCTACTGTTTTATAATCTCATCTTCATATGCAACAATGGCCTTAGCAACGTTCAATGCTTTTTCTCGGAGGGCTCCACTCAAACAGGTGAAGGCAATGGCAGCGATATCAACCGCACATTGACTCAAGTCACTGGCCACTGGAAGTTGGTTACCAGACCGGTCCCCAGTGATAATCCTTGCAACATCTTTGATTTTCCCTTGCAATTTTACCTCCTTCCCGACAGTATGCTTATACTGTTATTTGACTGAACTCGACTTCCGCAGGTACCCGCACCTGCTACATTTGGTAGGATAAGGGTACTTTTCATTGTTTCGCCCACATTTGGGACATTTCCAAGTTGCCATTATTCACCTCCACGGTACTTGGCTACTGTTACCACTTTCCTTCGACGTGGGAATGCAGGTTACCAGCCCGTCTCTTAGAGAGTGCCTCGATAGCCTTTTCCCCACCAAGCTCAATCCACTCTTTGGGATCCTCCCCAACCTGCTGGCAGAGAGCCCAAGCTTGTAGCATCACATCCATCAGGTTGCTCTTAAGCTTCCCTCTGATAACGAGAATATCGCTCTCCGGCAAACACCCTTCTTCGGCCCATGACAGATATTTAGCTTGCTCAAGTACATTTCCGGCTTCATATGCAAGAATGGTCGCCTTCTCCAGCGGTTCTTCCTCCTGCACCAATAAACAAAATCTTTCTACCGCAGACAATTTATGATCCTCTACCATCCTTTATCTCCTTACTGCTGTTCTAGCGATTTCCCATGTCTGCTCATATAGATGCAGACCCTTACTGGCTGCCACCAACTCCCCATCCTCAACACCTATCTCGCTGGCCATGTACTCCTTAAGGAGCTGGACAGCCGCTAGGTTGGAGGGAAATCCAGCCCACAAGTCCCAGGAGCGGAAGTACACCATAAAGTGAAGACGCCCGTTGAGCAATCGCACGTCAATACCACGGAGACAAGGTGGGTCAGCCAGAAACAGGTCTGGA
>JAQULX010000424.1 GCA_028718465.1 Dehalococcoidales bacterium
GGGAAGCGAGATTGGAAATTGGGAAATACATCCGGTTTTACAATTCCAGAAGACCCCATCAATCATTGGGATATAAAACACCTGCAGAGGAGTATACGGAAAAAACTATAGATATTGTTAATGTACACATGTTACAATCACGGAAATATAATCAAAGAGCTACATGTTAGAATAGGATAGCAGGATCACACCTTAACTTTGAGTGATCCCTGTCCAGACAACGGGGACCACCTCATCTTTCGCATTTTTTTAACCCCCTATACTTTGCTCTATTACGAGCATTATATAGAGTGCCTAACCTTTTAACAAGAGTGTACTCTACCCAGGGACGGTCTTCTTGACCAAGATGCTTCCGATCTGCTGCATCCCTCACCAGGTTATATTTTACCATCAAGTCAAGATACAAGATGCTTCAGCCTGCCCACTGCAGGCTTCCAGCATGACACCATTATGGGCCTCCCGCATGACAGGCCGGCAGATATTTCATGCGTTTTATATATGTGTTTTTAAAGTGAGCTCTTCAGCCACCCTGTAATCATTCACCCAATAGTTCAGGTAATGCAAGACCCCCGGCAGATACCGTTCACAGAGAGTTCCCGCAGTATTCTCGATATCCAGATCTATTCCGGACCGACATCTTAATTCTGGCACAAATAATCCCCTGATGTAACCCCCTAACTATTTATACGTTAAAGGCGCCGAAGTATTACAGGATGCCATCCGGGTATATCCGGGGAAGGATGAGAAGACCATGGAAATCGAACAGGAAATTTCGAAATCATCAGATTTGCATTCATCGTGCGTTGAGATATAAAATAACATTATGTTCACAACCTGAGGTTTACTTCATATTCAGGATTTTGTAGCTGAACAGAAATATCCTATCAGAAAAGACTACCATCCCACCTGTCCAAAGGAGGTAAATTCGCCAGTGAAGAAAAGCATTCTATTCGATAAAGCAGTATTTAAAACTACTCAAGAAGCGCTGGATTTTATGACCAACATTCTGGACTCATCGACAGAATACTCTATTATCGGCAAAGACCTGGACGGCAAGATAGTGCTCTGGAATGAGGGTGCTCGCCTCCTGTACGGCTACTCTCCGAATGAGGTGGTAGGTAAAGCCAACTCATCCATTCTACATACTCCCGAAGATATTGCGAACGGCAAGCCCAGAGAAATCCTGGATGAAGCCTTGCGCAGCGGCAAATGGGAAGGCACTCTGCCTCGCGTACGTAAAGACGGCAGTCGATTCACCGCCAGAGTGGTAATAACTCCCCGCAAGGATTCTAATGGAAAACCCATTGGCTTTTTGTTGATTTCTAAAGATACTACTGAAGAAATACGGTTGACGGAAGAACTTAAAGCCAACCAGTTCTATACCCGTTCACTGATCGAGTCCAATATAGATGCCCTCATGACCACTGATCCTGCCGGCATTATTATGGATGTCAATAAGCAAATGGAAGAACTAACCGGCTGCTCCAGGCAGGAGCTAATCGGTTCTCCCTTTAAAAAGTACTTCACCGACCCTTGGCGAGCTGAGGAAGGCATTAAGCTGGTATTGCGCGAAGGAAGGGTGACCAACTATGAATTAGTAGCTCAGGCAAAAGACGGCAGGACTACCCAGGTCTCTTATGACGCTTCTACCTTTTCGGATGCTCATGGAAGGTTGCGGGGCGTCTTCGCCGCTGCCCGGGATATCACCTTTCTCAAACAAGCTTCTCAATATGCCAGAAGCCTGATCGAGGCCTCCCTTGACCCGCTGGTGACAATCAGCGCCGACGGCAAGATAACGGATGTTAATGAAGCTACCATTAAGGTTACCGGAATATCGAAAGATAAACTCATTGGAACCGATTTTGCCAACTACTTTACCGAACCGGGGAAAGCCCAGGAGGGTTATAAGCGGGTCCTGTCTGAGGGCTATGTGACGGATTATCCGCTGACAATTCATCACAAAGACGGTAAACTGACTGACGTCCTCTATAATGCTTCAGTCTATAAGGACGTTAACGGAAATGTTCTGGGTGTCTTTGCTGCCGCTCGCGACATCACCGCTCAAAGAAAAGCCGAGGCACAAATAGCCGAACAAAGGAATAAAGAACTGGAGAGACTGGCAGAACTGGAAAGATTCCAGAGGCTAACCGTCGGACGAGAACTAAAAATGATCGAACTCAAAAAAGAAATCGAGGAGCTTAAGAAAAGGTTGGGTGAAGCCTGATGACGCCGGCGCAAAATCAGATCGGAAAAACCGAACCGAATAGAGAGGAAAAGCAGCATCTGGAGGAAACTCAACGGGCTATTCTCAATATTCTGGACGATTTCAATACTGAGAAGATGCGACTGGAGGACACTCAACGGGCTTTGCTGAATATTCTGGATGATTTGAACCAGTCCAACGAAGCCCTGAAAAAAGCCCACGATGTGCTTGAAGCGCGGGTGATCGAACGAACCGCAGAGCTACAGCAGTCCCATGCGCAGTTGAAAGCTGAGATGAAACAGCGCCAAAAGGCCCAGGAAAACCTGCTAAAGGAAATAGCCTTCTCCGATACTGCCATCAACAGCCTGCCGGGTGTTTTCTACCTGTTTAAAGAAGACGGCAAGTTTCTGCGCTGGAACCAGAATTTTATTGAAGTCACCGGCTATTCTCCAGAGGAGTTTGCCCGCCTGAACCCACTGGATTTATTCGAAGGCGATGACAAGCGTCTCATCGCAGACCGGATAGCCCAGGTGTTCACTACAGGCGCATCCAATACTGAGGCCAGCCTGGTGTGTAAAAACGGGAAAAAGATACCATATTACTTTACAGGATTCCGGATGGTTATCGATAATACTTTCTACCTGATCGGCGCCGGAATTGATATTGCCGAGCGCAAACAGGCTGAAGAATCCCTGAAACACCGCACTGATGAGCTGGCACGCTCTAATGCCGAACTGGAACAGTTTGCCTATATCGCTTCCCATGATCTCCAGGAACCGCTGCGAATGGTCTCCAGCTATGTCCAGCTCCTGGCCAAAAGATATAAGGGAAAGCTGGACCAGGACGCCGATGATTTTATCAACTATGCTTCAGACGGGGCTTTACGCATGCAAAGGATGATCAATGACCTCCTTGCCTATTCACGAGTGGGGACTCGCGGCAAGAGATTTGAAGAAATCAGCCTGGAAGAAGTTTTGGAGCAAGCCCTATACAACCTGCACCTGGTTATCCAGGAAAAGAAGGCCCAAGTTACCCATGACCCATTACCTAAAGCTTACGGGGACAGCGGGCAACTGACCCAGGTGTTCCAGAACCTGATTGACAATGCCATTAAATTCTGCCGGGAGAAAAGACCTGAAGTCCATATCTCCGCCAGACTGGAGAAAAATGAATGCATTTGTATGGTGAAGGACAACGGCATCGGTATTGCTCCGGAATATCAAAATAAACTATTCCTGCTTTTTCAAAGATTGCATACCCGGCAGGAATACCCGGGAACGGGTATAGGTTTGGCTATCTGTAAAAGAATCCTGGAGCGTCACGGAGGGCGAATCCGGGTTGAATCCAGACCCGGCGAAGGCTCCACGTTTTACTTCCAAATTCCGGTTTCACAAAGGAGTCGTAATGGATAACTTTCAAGGCAAGGCAATTGATATCTTACTGGTAGAGGACAA
>JAQULX010000425.1 GCA_028718465.1 Dehalococcoidales bacterium
AAAATGATAGAACGAGTCCATGAACACCTGCTAACCGAGCTTAATACGAATGCGCGGACGGATACTATTTTTGTTATTACGGCAATACTCCTCAACCTGATTACCCTGGGAATTAATTCCGGGATCGCCTCGTCTGACGGAGACGGCACTCAGAATATCATTATGTTTACATTTGTGGCCCTGATACTGGTGGTCAATCTCGTGTCTGAAATCGGCTTGATACGCGGCCGCCAGATGAGAAAGAAATTAATAGGCGGTCTGCTAAAGATGTATCAGGACCAGGGAGTCGCAGGCTATTATGATCCTTCTCTTATCAGCGATTACAGGACCCGCTACAACCTGTTCATGCTTGCGGTTCTCTTTACCGGTCTGGTAGCGCTTATTATTCCTTTTATCATCCGGTAATAATGCTTTAATTTAAGGGTTCTTGGGATTTTATTTTCATGTTACCCAGGTTTAACAGGTTCATCAGGGGATGGGCGGAACGGGTGGAGAGGGTTCGCGTCTATTTTTTTCGCAAAACTTTTGTCCGCTTCGCCTATAATGTTGCCCAGACCATGGGGAAGGACTATGTCGGCATAATGGCGGCAGGAATTTCCTACTACGCATTTCTTTCCCTGTTTCCGCTTGCCGTAGGCCTTATCGCCATTTTGGGTTTCCTGCTGCCTTCCGAAAGCATCTATCAGACCATTTTCAATATTCTGCGCGAAAGCATCCCGGCGTCCACTGAGGTCCTGGAATCGAATATAAGGAGCATCGTCGAACTGCGGGGCACCCTGGGTTTGATAGGCATCGTGGGACTATTATTCGGCGGCAGCGCCGTATTAAGCGCAATCAGTATGGCTATCAACCGGGCCTGGGACCTCTGGCCTCGCCCGATTTACATTCGAAAACCGCAGGAGCTGTTAATGATACTGGCCCTCGGTCTTATCATAATCCTGCTCCTGGGAATGTCCACTTTCCTCTCCTTTTTAGGCAACCTGGACATACCTGGAATCGACACTCTTCAATTCATCCTGGCGAGAATGGTTACTTTCCTGCTGATTGCCGCCGTGTTCCTGCTGTTATACAAGTTCATTCCCAATACCACCGTCCGCTGGGGGGATATCTGGCGGGGAGCTATTCTCGGCGCTATTATGTTTCAGATAGCCCTCTGGGGATTCACCTTTTTCCTGCAAAACTTTGCCGCTTATAATTTGATTTACGGATCGTTAACATCACTGGTAGTGATCCTGATCTGGGTTTATATCTCGTCCTTTATCCTCATCCTGTGCGCTGAAATAAACACCGTTTATAACCGCATGTTCCGCTGGCCCAGCGGTTAGCCCCTTCCCCGGTTAATCATTTTATGACAACCCTGTCTTCCAGATTACTGCGGGCAGTATATACAGCCATGACAGTAAAGAGCCTGATCTTTGACTTTCTTCGACAAATCATGTAATACTTTGTCGAATTCTTCGTATAAATATTTGACCAGAAATAACCGGGAAGGGTCGTCTTGATTGTATTGCTGACTCAAGCGGAAATCATCGAAAAGGTCGGCAGCGCTGCTGCCGAGACCTTTGCCGGGTTGTACGAGGAATACCTGCCGCGGGTCTACCGCTATATCAGCTACCGGATCACAGATGTGCCGACGGCGGAGGACCTGACTTCGACGGTGTTTGAAAAAGCCCTCACCAAATTCCGGAGCTATAACCCGGAAAAAGCCGCCTTTTCCACCTGGATATTCTCCATAGCCCGGAATACCCTGATCGATTATTTCCGCGGCAGTCGTAGGCGGCAGACGGTGCAGCTTGATGACCTCACAGCGGCCGTTCCTGCCGGATCGCCCGAGGACGCGAGCGAACGGGAAGAAGAGATACGGATGTTG
The DNA here is from genome assembly GCA_028718465.1 of Dehalococcoidales bacterium. The sequence continues at coordinate 1,871 of JAQULX010000425.1, forward strand.
AACAACTGTCTCGCCCGGCTGTCCGGGCCGGAGCAGGAAATAATATCGCTCAAGTTCGGCGCCGAAATGACCAACCGCCAGATTGCCCGGGAGCTGGCGCTGACGGAATCGAATGTCGCGGTTATCGTCTACCGGGCTGTCCGCAAGCTGAGAGACAGCTTCAGGGGGAGTAAAGATGGGTAGGGAACATGCAGAAGAATTATTTTCAGAGAAAATAGACCGTCTGCTGGCCAATGAAGATGTGCAGTATGATGCCGTAATGGACCATGATATGCGCACAGCGCTGGACTTTGCCCGGACGATGCGCGATCTGCGTCCGGCTCCCTCGGCGGAATTCCAGTCTCGCCTGAAAGCCCGGCTGCTGCAAAAACTTAATGAACGGAAAGAAAGGTCCGGGACCGGCTGGTTCTGGAGGTTCATTCCTCACGAGCCGGTCTGGCAGGTGCTGGCAGTTCTGGCCGTCATGGTCGTGGTGGGCGGAGTGTTGTGGGGCACTTTCTTCCGGCCGGCGCCGCCCGGGGTGGTAAGTGTTCCCACAATTCAGCCGCCGGCTGTTACGGCTCCTCCTGCGACCTCCGCGGCTCCCACCACCACCTCACCCGCGGTCGTACCGGGCATATATTTGCAGGCCGGCGCCGGCACCGATAAGCCCGTTTATGCCTCCGGTGAAACCGTGAGGATAGATGTTACCTGGCAAAACGTCACCAACATGAATTTGACGGTAGAGCAGTTCCCGCCCCTGCTGAGCCTGATGCAGAAATCATCCGGACAGCCGGTCTATACTTTCCCCGCCGGTCGGGACCCCAGGGTCCTGGCCCCCGGCGAGACCGCTTCCGTTTCACTTGAGTGGACTCAAACCGACCATCAGGGCCGGCGTGTGGCGCCCGGCGGATATTACCTGGAACTGGAAGAAATGTACTATCAGGGGAATGCGGTACCAATGAATCTCACACGCCCGGTCGACTTCAATATCCTCCCGGCCTCCACCGGTAACGGCAGGGTCCTTAACTTCGAACAAACGCAGACAGTCAACGGCATTTCGCTCACTTTACAGCGCATTGAAATCGATGAGACCGGATTTATGGTGTCGGTCTTTTCTTCCTCCCCTCCCGACTACGTCCTCCAGCCGGGGACGACCGCTTTGAGCCCCACCCTGAGCTACCGGGCTCTTGCCGGTTACTCCCTGGACGGAAACTGGGTCCGGGATATCGGAGCTTCCTCGGTGGAATACTTCGGGCACGGTATAGCCCACACCTGGTACGTGCCAGGACCGGCGGCGGCAGAGGCTGGAGATCTGGTCTTCACTGTTTATAATACCGGCGGATGGAGCGGTCCGTGGGAGTTCAAAGCGGCCTTGAAATGATTGCCGGTTAAAATGTTTTCCCGGCAGAGTTGTAATACATTTCCTCCTTTAGCGTATATATTGTCAAAGGCAGCTTATGGGACATTAAAAAAGGAGGAATCTCATGAAAAAGTTTGCACTGGCAACCCTGGCAGTTTTATTGATAGGCGCATTAATAACCAGCAGCTGCGCCAGCGCGCCGCCGCCTTCTGTCCCTGCCCCCGCCACATCTACCCCTTATCCTGTTACTCAAGCGCCCCCGGCAACTTATCCGGCCGCCTCCGCGCCCAGCACCGCCTATCAGCCTCGTCCTCCGACGACCTCGGTTGGGGCTCCCTCCGGCTCAACCGGACCCGCTGCCCCCTCCACTTATCCGGTTCCAGCGCCCACTATCACCGCTTCCGGGCAAATGCCTTTCCCCGACGGCGGGA
>JAQULX010000426.1 GCA_028718465.1 Dehalococcoidales bacterium
TATAAAGTAATCGGTTTTGTAACTCAAATTCCTTGTTATTAATGGAATCTCTGAATTTTTCTTTGTCCCTTGATAGCCGTATCAAAGCCATAACTCCCATTTGTGTACAAAATTTCGGTAATAATTGATTTGAAATAAGGTAATTAACACTGACTACATCTTCTTGAGGATTATTACTAAGCATTTTTAAAGCATCTTCTTCGCTTCTATTTTCAATGAATTCTGGATAACCTTTCAAACTATTAATCTCTAAATTTAACTCATCGATAGATTGACTAATAAGACCAGTTAATATTTGTTTCTCATTGTTCTCTGACTGAATATTCGCAAGGTTAAAAGCCCAGATAACACCTAACATTGTAGCTATTAATGTAAAAATAAAACCGATAAGCAGGCTTGTCTTTTCTCTTTCTTCAACCTTTTTGTTTTTTTTTGATTTATTAAAATACCAAAATATTCCTATTATAATTAACCCGATAATTGTAATTATATACGTGATCGGCATTATTATATTTCTCCTATTTCACGGTTTTATCTTTTTAATTTCTTCTATTTTCGCGCTCGCTTTTTGCACAAGGTTAGGATCTTTCGATTGAAGTACTTTATTCAGATCCGCAACCGCATTGTCTATTAATCCCAAATTTGCATACGAGATACTTCGTTCCAAATATGCTTCATAATTTAAAGAATTTAAATTTATTGCTTGAGTAAAGTCGCTTATTGCTTTTTCATTATTTTGAGAATTTTGATATGATAAACCTCTATTGCCATAAGCCATAACAAGCACATCTTGTAGTAATTTAATTGCCTTATCATAATCTGCTATAGATTCTTTGTATTTATTTTGTAGGCCATAAACATTAGCCCGATTAAAATAAGCCTCTGCCCAAAGCGGATTCATGGAAATTGCCATATTGAAATCTGATACAGCTTTATCATATTCTTTCAATTCCTTGTAAGCTAAGCCGCGATTATTATATGCAAAAGGATAATTAGGGTCCTTTTTAATTGCTTGAGTAAACTCATCCGCAGCTCTCATATATTCATGTCTTTGCAAGAAGTCTAATCCTCGCAAATTGTACTCTTGCCCAGAAAGGCCTCCGCATGAGGTTAAAATTAACAAGGGGAATAACACAATTATTTGAAGTGTAATTAGTCTTTTTATTTTCATTTTCTTTTTCCTCGTTAACCTTTAAAACTCTAAAAGCAATTTAATTAAAATAATTACCTATCCCCCTTACTTTAAGTAAAAAGGTCGGCGGTTTAGTCAATATTGATAACTTAGGCTTGTTGTGGAATGTATGAAGAAACGGAAAAGGCCGGTAAAATCATATACCAGCCTTTCTATTTAGTTTATACCACCTCAGCCTTTGAAATACCGCATATCCTGACCGTACTGATTCACCGTTACACTGATTGCAATCTCTATTAAGAAACAGTTCTGGCACAGAATTCACTGACTCCCCTGAGCATTATTTCCACTTGCTCCCTATTGTACTCGTCATACTTGCCATGTGCAGCCTTGTTTCTCAAATCCAGCCAGGCGGTGACATTCTTCTGGTCAAGCTTGTTGTATATATTGGCCTTTGCCAGTTCTGCATTGAGAGTATCGGCTTTCTTGGCGACATCATCACCGTTTATTTTAACAATGGCCTCTATTGAATTCCTTATACACAGTTGACGAAGATGCTCCTCTAATGTACTACCAATTAAAACCGCTGCAGCATCCTTATAACCATTTGATAGCAGGTGTTCAGCCATCTCAAAGAAGTCTGAAAAGACCTCCGCCGTTATAAGTCCCTTAACATTTATGAGCCAACCACCGGCAATCTCATCCCTTATGGAGCGTATGATTTCAATTCCCGACTCGACATGCTCTGGATGGTAGCCATCTGTAACTTTATCAAACTCTATATAGTATGAGTGTTCTCTGCTGTACAGCATCTCAATGAATGAAAGTGAGGCTGCCCTAAACCCTTTAATTTTACCAGTATCAATCCACTCTCGTGATTCACCACTGAGGCAATGGGTTGTTTTTAACACTCCTTGCCCCAGTTCAATCAATTGGTCGGCTCTACCAGCCAGATTGTTGGTGTTCATCAATTCTCTCCCATTCCACCTTAAACCGGGTTCTACCGTAGCCAAGCCTAACGCGGTACGCGAAAAGTGCCAGCGTCGTCAAATAAATTGCATTTTTCACGATTGAAGGCTTGCCATAGGCGGTCGCATATCCTTTTAGCAACTAGCTTTCTCTCTTCGGATGTATTTTCAAAGAAGAACTGCCCTAATTCCAAATGCTGGCCGTGCCATTTTACTGTACCGTCACCGTGATTATGGACGGCCAACCACATATTATTGGCATTGAAAATGGACAGGCTTGCCATAAGAGGAGCTATGGGGAGATATTGTTCATAAATACCTTGAATAAATTTTATAAATGCTACGATTAAGGGGATTTCCACCAGACTGGCGATAAATGTACCCTCTTCCCCCTCATGCCGGATGTGCTTTCCATATTCGATATAACCGTTCCTGAAGACTTCAAGGAATTCTCCATGGTCATTAATATCGTTCCAGTATGGGGTGCTTAGGTCAGCCCTCAGACCTCTAATTGTGGGATATGGCTTTCCACACGAAATCTGCTGCCCGTAAAACGGAGGAATGCTGGTTATTAATTGACGCAATTGTTCGTCATGAATATCAAGTATGGTCTCATTGAACAGAAGATTTGTAGGTGAAACTGAGACAATCATGTAGGTCTTGTTCCCAATAGCTTCTAGAATCTCTGACCTTCTAACGAACCGGAAGCGGTCAATACTGTTTAGATTCGATAATTTTCTGTCAAAGGCGCCTGCAATCTCATCAACGGTCATCTTTTCTTTAAGCCTACCGTGTCTTTTCCAGAATTGATTTATCCCCTTATAGGTGACCATATGAGGGGCATTCGTGCTCTCTGGGATTGAAATTATAATTACATTATTGCCATCGCCTAAATCAATATCTTCGATGTCTAGTCCTATAATCCTTTTGTCAATATTATCGAGGCAACAGTTGCTAATCCTTTCAACATGATTTCCTTTCTCTACTCCTACCAGAGTGGTTGGAATGCCTTCCCCGTTAGCGTCAATGCCAATTAGAATATAGCCACCAAGGTTATTTGCCATTGAACTGATGTCTTTAAGCATCTCTCTTTTCTCATCATCAGAGCTGCCGTACATATCCCGCTTATATTCAATGGTATCTCTTTCCTGTACTTGGTCGTCTATAAGCCTCTGGAGGTCTTCCAATACTAATTCCGATAATTTCTTGCCACGAAATAGAATAGCCAATTGCTACCTCCTCGGAGGTCTAGGTTTCAGGGGACGGTCATCATCCTCAATCGGCAGAATGGAAGCAAGTTCGTCTTCAATATCAATTCCATACTTCACAGCTAATTGGGCAATGTGAATCCCCAAAATAGTTCGCAATTCACCTAAAGCTGCAAAAGCTTCGTAATCCCTGTAATGATGAGGTCTCCTGGATTGAGTTGTATCCAAATACTTGCGACAAGCGGCTCTCATCGCTCTAAGATGTGGTGCAATGTCTGGATTGGCTCCAACCTTCTGCAAAGTCTCAGTTAGTTCTTTAGGGATTTCAATTAA
>JAQULX010000427.1 GCA_028718465.1 Dehalococcoidales bacterium
GATGAATCCATGGCTGCACTTACCTACTTCCTTTATACTGATAGTAAACTGCGCCAGCTCAAGCGTGAGATAGATTATTTCATGGTCATAGATTTCGGCGGAGGCACAACCGACATAACTGTAGGTAAGCGACGCGATGATGTATTCGAACCCATAATCGCCTCCGGTGATCCTGAATTCGGCGGCAAAGATGTCAATAAATGGATTTGTGATATATGCGGATTGGAGGATTCACCTGACATCGAGCTGCAGGCAGAAACATTAAAACTGAAGTTGGATGGAAAAGATAAAAATCCATGGAAAGAATATGCCGCAAAAATACCAATGAAGAATCGGCTGGACTATGAAGATTTTTCAAATGAACTACTCCGGCGTCTGAAAGAACGGTTCTCTTTCATCCTGAAAGATATAATATTAAATGACCTTAAACCAGTGCTTACTGCTGATTCCTATCATAAAAACCTTAATGAGGACGGGGGGGGGAGTGAGGAGTCGGAAAAACCAAAACTTAATACTGAAACCAAACCTAAAAACCTCTACGTTTTTCTGGCTGGCGGATCTTCATCGCTGTCTCTCTTCAAGGAGCTGATTGTAGAAATTATTAAGGATCTATTAATGGATACTGATCTAGAAAATGTTCTAGATGTTAAAGATAAGATCAGAAATGCCCCGGAGCCCAAGAAATGTGTCTCTCGTGGGGCTTACCTCTATGAGAGTACGAGCGTTATAGATGTTAGAAAGGGCGACGCCAGCAGAATGATTAGTGCAATAAGGGTTTTATGGCCGGTCTTTGGGAACCTCGATGTGGTGAGAAAAAAGTTCCCCAGAATAATAACGTACCCAATATCCGCCACGGAATCCTGCAACTATGCCGTAATTCTGGATCGCAACACAACGATCCCATCGCAAACTGTAACTTTCGTTCCTCAAGAAGTTTTTCAGATTCGTGATGAAACCTGTCCTATTGAGCTCTATGTCCAGCGCGGCTGTACCGCTCCGTATCTACATCCTTTGGACGATGGAATCACCTCCAGTGTACCCAAAAAAATCAACTCCAGTGCACCGCTGGAAGTCCGCATAGACGAGAACAATAAAATAAGAGTTACAAGCAAGAACAAACCGATATGATGCGAATTCTAACTCCCCTGTATTTTTTCTTGGTGCTGGTTTTTCTGCCCAATATTGTTCCGGCGTCGGAAGTCGGTCGGATCCCCATTGACGGTTACGGTCTGAATCCCCCAAAGCCATCCCAAGAGCTCATAATCCTTAGGAATGCATCGGGCGGAAAGGAGAAGATTCCCTCCGGTTTTTATGGAATTAAAGTCTCTAACAACCAGGCACAAAAACTGTCCAATAAAAAATACCTATATAATCCCGGAAAGATCAACTTAGCTGCGGGAGACTTTCTGGTCCTGGTGAAAGGGAAAAAATCTGAGGAACTCCAAAATAATTTAGACAACGGCGGGCAATATCTTTACTATGGCGTCTCGAACAACTTACTATTTTTCCTCAATGAATCATCACCCGGATACCAACAACAATTAGATTCTCAGAATACCGTCAAGCCGGGGCAGGAGCCTGCCCCCCCACCGAAATCCGCCAATGCCCAACAGACAAAGTCGACGGAACACAAGCCCAAGGCTCGTTTTGAACCTCGGCCGGAGAGATTTTTTGGTGTAAAGTCTGCGCTTTTTTTGATTGGAGCGCTTGCTTTTCTTTGGCTCTTGATTCGTCTCAACCAGATTCAAAGTCAAATATCGAGGAACCTGACTTGTCTCAACGATACCTTAGTTCAAACTATTGTGACCGATCGCATCAGTTCGGCTGATAATGCGGATAAGCTACTTGAAATAATAAAGGAATCACGCAACCGACTGGGTTAGCCGATACCGCCTGGATTATGGTCTCATGATGAAAATTGGGCAAAAAGTAAAGGCATTTTTCAGCAAATTAAGATCCAAAGTCTCTCAACTACAGATGGAGATTGTGGATAACGCCATTGAATTACTCGAACTGTGGCAAGGTGCAGAAATACTGGGGGAGCAAGATACACAGAGGCTTGCTCAAGTTATCAGCAAGCTTAGGGAGTTGACAAGCCGGACCCAAGATATCTCTCATATAATCGAGTTAAAGACCATATTGGGCGCGTTGCAAAAGCTCCAGGAACTATTTAAGGCGAATGAACAAAGCTGGAGAATAATTAGCGCTACAACTCGTCAAACTGACTTGTGGAATCTAATCCTGCACATACTGGATAGAATCTCCTCGCATCAATTCTATCCTTGGGTCAAGCTGCAGCTAGACACAAGCTTCAACGGAGAGCTAAAAAACATCCATAACTTTAGAGAGTCTCTTAATGAAAGCCGAGAAATAGGAACGACATATTCTATAAGCCAGTTTAAAGATGCGCTAAAAGAACACTTCGACAATTTTAATAAGGATGACCCTGAAAAACCAATAGTCGAGACCGCCCTGCAGGAAATAGTTAACTTGCAACGCGCCTGTGGCATATATATAAGAGAAAGAAGTAACATGGCAAGCAGTGGTGCGGCCGGGGGATGGAGTTCTCAAGAAGAAGCTTTGAAAAAAGAAGCGGCCAGGCAGGTTCCTGACCTAGTTGGGGGTATTAAAAGGCTTTCTTCTTTACACGTAAAGCTATTCAAGAAGTTGGAGCAGTTTTTAAGCGGTGAGAAATTTGATATTACCCTTACCATAAAACCGGATAAAGTCGAGAGCATAATTGAACTGGATGAATTAGCTCGGGATGACGAAAAACAGGCTTCGGATGAAGCAACCACCGATAAAACGAGAGAATCAGACGTCGCATCTAGTGAACAAGGTCAACTTTCTGTTGCGGAAGATGAAAAGGCGCCCTCTTTGCCGCCCGACACCTCCGCAGCAACGAAGGTTGAAACTGAATCAGCGCTTGCGCAAACTACTTCGGAATCAGACACCTCTATAGATGAGATTTGCAGCGCGTTATGGGATGCCTTAAAAGAAATCAAGTCGCAGTATCCCATATCGTCGTCTTTTGCCCCCTTACTGGACGAAAAGTACAAAGAACTGCGCGGTCGTATCAAGGATGTGAGGAACATGGTTGGCGCGTGGAATTCATTGAAGGACTTCATCAATTTTTGTTTTGGAATTTGCTCTAACGAAGAACAACTATATGAAATCTTCCATAAATTCTGTGAACAGGCCCAATTGGAGATGAACCCGCTTACAAAGTTTAACATTTGCCCTCCCAATATAACGCAGTACAATAAGGGTGATACCAAGGATTCAGCCCTGGAGAGTGCAATTATTGCCTCGGCTGAAGAGAACATAAAAAATCATACCCATGAAATTTCATCGGACTCGATAGTAAAGATCGTGCGACCTCGCTTGAATTTTCGAACTGATGATTTATCTAAATATCGTCAGGATGATGTGGTAATTACAAAAAGGGGGCTGGAAGTTCTGACCGGAGTGAAGGTGGCAAGTTACACTAAGTCTCCCTTGGCAAGACGATAAAATAAGGACTTCCCGCCAAATTCTCTCGTCCAGGAAATTTCATAAGAAAAACATGCGATATCCATATAAGTAATTTCAGGAATTTCACCGTGCCAATCGTTATACTT
>JAQULX010000428.1 GCA_028718465.1 Dehalococcoidales bacterium
TGTTTCGCATGGAATTTGTATATTATCGCCAGAGCGACTATTCCCGACAGTGTCGAAGCGAACACGGACTTGAAAGTGAACTCAGTGCTCAGGAGAGAGTGAGAAATCAAGAGCATTACCCAGAAACTGGCGAGACCGGCCGTGAAGACGCAAAACCATATCAGCCCGCGGCGGATTACAAAGCGGATATCGAGAAGCTGGTGGTTGACTACCCCGTAAGCCAGTACCATGGCATTGATGATATTGCCGACATGACTGACAGGGAAATCTTTTTTTAACGGGGTAAGAGCTGATATAAGAAAAACGGTTAATACGCCCAGGCAAATCAATATCGTCATCGTCTGATTGTAAATGATCGGATTTGGCTGGTTTTTCAAGCGGGGCACAAAAATATATAGATTCCTGATAAATAAAACAAGCATCGGGACCGCCAGCGAGTATATGCCGACTCCATAGTCGGCATATACGGTGGTACCGGTGGTAATTACTTCCCCGGGTAGATAACCCAGAAAGGCCAAAATGATGTTTAATACCAGTGCGCTGTAAGCGAAAGGCAGCCAGCGGCTCCTGCCGGCCGGGAAAAAAGAAGAGGTGAAACAATGCAGCTGGACGATCATCCAGAAGCAGGATATGAGGACAAAAGCGATTATCGGACGGTTGTATGCCGGGAAATACATGCCTCGGAAGATAAAATCACTCAGGCTCCAAGTCATTGCCGATATGAGAAAAATCAAAAACAGCCTGTGACGAGCGCTCCACTGCCTCGCGCTGACAGTGGTCACCAGCAGCGGTATATAAGCCAGCGTGGCTATTAATGGAATAACTGAATATATATTCATGTAGGGCTAATTATTTATCTAAAAGGTATGACTGTCAAGCGATAATAACAGGATTTTGGGGAATTCAGGACTAAAATACTATACCTGCGAGGCTGAAACCAGTCCTGTTTTAGCAAATCCGAGACTAAAGAACTATACCCTTAAAGCGGATGCCAGTCCTTCTTTCTCCTCAGCCGGTGTTGAATCCCCGGATGAATTTTCCCGCAGCAGCTCGAGGATTTTGGGCGAAGGATTAACATGGGGAGGTTTCAAATGGGCTATATCCGCTCCCTCCGATCTCTGGAAAGCAACATATCTGGCAAAAGTGCCGTGAGGCAATAAGGATAGCTTTATCTCCAGGGCTGGCGCAGCAAAAACATCCCGGTTTCTTTGCGGGGAAAAAGAGGCGCCCGAGCTTTCACCCAGAATGCTGGTTAACAGGACTCTGGACAAATCCGATTCATCGATACGGCTGCCGCTTTTGGGCTCAATTAATAGATTCAGGGTGGACTCTCCGGGTTTTTTAAAAGCCACCCAGTCCTCATAAGGCAGACCGGATTTCTCGATCGCCTGCCAGATGGCTTTTTCGCTGAGCCGGATACTTTCAAAGTCAAGCAGGTCGTCCGCCCTTCTTTCGAATACCATCTGAGGAAGATTAACTCCAGCGGCTTCATTCCGTAACGACACGATTCGGACCATATCGCCGACGCGGTATCGCGTCATCACTCCACCGTGGAAATTGGTGATCACTATCTCATAACATTCACCTGCCTGGACCTCATCCAGAAGCACGGTTTTGGGTTGATATTTATGGTCCAGTTGCCATTTGAAATTTTCCCTCTCCGGGATAAACTCCAGGAAGTTGAGATGGGGGAGAAATGTCATCCCTTCGTGGTCCCAGGTTTGCGTAGCGATAACGGCCCCTTCGGTATTGGCATAAATATCCAGCGGATAGCAACCCCAGTACTGGTGAATTTTTTCCTTATAAACCGAGCTGTCCAATCCACTGCAAATAATTCCTCTTACATTCCATAAATCCCTGGGGAGCAATTTCCGACCGGCCAGGCGGCTTTTGATAAGTCCGCCGGTTAAACGCATCAGAGCCCTGGGTTGTAAAGCGTAAGACGAGAGACGCATGTTCCCGGTCGATTGCTTGAATTTATCCCCGACCATGGAGAGGACCAGTGATAACCCGAAGAAATAGTCCAGACCTTCCGTCAGAGCTTCCTCGAAACCCTGCTTTACTCTTTCTTCGAAAGATAATTTTTCCGCATCCGGCAGGGAAGGCAGGAAGTGCGAAGGAGTCTCTTCCTGGAGGATACTGGCTAACGCTCCGGATATATAAGGCCTGGGGGCAACAGTATATATAATTTTAGGATATTCTACGATGGGGCGGGTATCTCCCCATCTCCGGCTGGCCGAAAGGAGCCCCAGCCCGTACATTACGGTCCCCAGTTCCTGGACAAACGGCTGACTCAAGGGGACCCATTTTCGGGCGTACTCACCTGATCGTCCGGAAGTATGTACCCATTGAGCGGCTTTCCCCGGCAAAGCGATCTCCACTTTGTCCAACAATTCCGGGCAATAATCGGCGTAAGTGGTAAGAGGCACTTCTTGCCGGAAATCCTCCATGGTTTGAGGCCAGGCGCCTCCGGTGAGCTTCCGTCCGATTCTGGAACTATTTAAAACTTCAAGCTGGTCCGTCAACAATCGCTTCTGTATTGCCATGAACTGTTCGATATCCAGCTTGAGATAACCGCAGCACATCTGCCACAGGCCTTCATAATTCCCCTGACGCAGTAATTCCACTGCTTTCAACATCCGCCCTCCTCCCTTTATCCGGTACCGCTCGCCTCTTCTGCCGGCGTCGGGTCATCCGAATCGTTTATTTCCCGCTGGAGGCCGGTAGTTTAACGAAGTGACAGCGGGCAATATTTCCCTCGGTTTGAAGAATGCCAGAAAATGACCGCAGTTGGAAGTGATATAATTCTAGAACATTGTTCTATTTAAAAGAAAAGGGCAGACGACTCTGCCCTTTCAATATCTTCCGGGTTGAAAGTGATTATTTGGAGGTCTTCGGTTTTCCCCCGGTGGCAGATAAGGCCTGCAATTTCTGGACCAGTTCGCTGAAAGTATTGTCCTTGGGTTCTTGGCCCAACTCCAGCCCATAGCTTATGAAGAAATCCAGGAACCGGCGCAGGAGGTCTTTCATCCCAACGGCAAACTCCTGGAATTCTTCCCTGCTGACATACTGGTTGGAGCTTGTATTTGCACCCACTTTCTCCTCAAGCAGGTTGTTAAGCAAGAAGCCGATAAACTCCGTCCGGCTCATATCGCCACGGTTCTTATCGATCTTCTCCAACAACTCTTCATCAACAATCAGCATTCTCTTCTCAGACATAGCCATTCCTCTACAGATTAATTATATATGCAGGAAGCCCCGACTAACCAGTTTTAAAGATCGAATTCATCCAGGCCGAGCATTTCCTTAACATTTTCCAGGAGATGGAGCAGCTTCTGGCCTTTCTCGGTAACCCGGTAGTAGACGCAGGGATTACCGATCTTGATGGTATCGATAAAGCCTTCATTGAGCAGGTAGCCCAGATATTTCTGGATCTGACTGTAGCTCATGTTGACGCTGTACATGATCTCGGTCTTCCCCGCTCCGTTCTCCCCCACCTTCAGCATCTTGGCTATTATTTCTATGTCCGATCTTCGTCTGTTGACCCTCAACTCTGCTACCCCAATGTTAATGAACATTACTATAGTACTA
>JAQULX010000429.1 GCA_028718465.1 Dehalococcoidales bacterium
GTAAAGCTTCTACACAAGGAGGGTGTCAGATTGTGTCATCTGGGAGTAATTAACAGAATGCCCATGAGTCTCCAGCGAAAGGTAGAGAAAGCCATTGAGCTTACCAAGAACAATACCAGGATGACGCTCAACATCGCCTTCGACTACGGTGGGAGAACAGAAATCACGGAGGCGGTGCGCCGTCTTTTTAATTCTGGAATTACTGGGAAGGAAATTAATGAGTCTTTGCTGGAGAAGAATTTATATTTAGCCGAAATGCCTAATCCCGACCTGATTATTCGCACCGGCGGAGAAATGCGTCTAAGTAACTTTTTCCTGTGGCAGGCTGCCTATAGCGAGCTCTATTTTACAGACGTTTTCTGGCCCGGCTTTGACAGGACGGAAATCGACAAGGCCCTCGCTGCTTACGCCAGCCGCCAGAGGCGCTTTGGAAGGAGATGACCACCCTTAGCCACGGAAAAGTAGTAAAAGGGTCAAATGTTATACAATGAGACATTTCATAATCCGTCATTGATAAATTATTTCTTATGGTTGTAAGTTTGGTGGCCTTCCAGCGCTGTCGAAAGCGTGGCACCAGCGAAGCTTCATTTCTGAACATCGCACTCCATTCATCATTCTGGCTGAACCATAATAGGAATATGTTCCCACCCAGGCTGTCAAATCGGCGACGTAGCTAGACTGGAAACCTACTTCTTCACTCGTGTTTGACCTTACCCCGGTATTAGCTACACCCCGATTAGAGTCCCGCGGTCATTAGAGCATACTCCTTTGGGGTAGCTCCTTTCAATGAGCTATGCGGTCTGACTTCGTTATAATCTCTCCTCCATTCTTCGATGACACTTCTGGCGTGGTGAAGACTGATAAATTGGATATTCCGGTGCGGCGGAGCCGCAGTTCCGGAGGGGGGTGAGCCACTGTTCCGGAAACTGCGGAGCCACCGTTCCGGTAGTGAGAGCCACTTAAAGTTGTCAGGTCATCAAGCCTTGATGCCGTAAACTTCTCTCATGGAGGGTTCATCCCCGTCGCTGTGTATCTCAATGATATAGGAATCATACACGATTCTGTCAAGGATGGCATCAGCCAGAGTTGCTTCACCGATCTTGGCATGCCAGCCAGCCGGGGCAAACTGGGAGCAAAAAATAGTGGATGCTTTCTTATGCCGGCTGTGAATGATTTCGAGCAGGTCCCTTGCTTCGCTTTCTTTCAAGGAGACCAGCATCCACTCGTCCAGGATAAGCAAATTTACCTTCTGGTACTGGCCGAGTACCTTCTTGATGGTGCCTTCGCCTCTGGCGATGGCCAGGTCGGTGAGCAAATCGGGGAGGCGGATATACCTGACCGAGTAAAACCGTTTACATGCCTCCATGCCCAGGGCGCAGCCGAAATATGATTTACCGGACCCCGTTGCACCCATGATGATGACATTGTGCTTTTCATCAATGTAGGTACAGGCAGCAAGCCTGGCGATTAGAGCCTGGTCCAGTTTACGCTGCGCCATATAGTTGATATCGGCGATGTGAGCTTGAGGCTGATCGAATCCCGCGGTGTGGATGAGCTTCTTCAACCGATTGTTTTTCCGGCTGGTCCACTCGATATCCGTGAGCAGCCCGAGGCGTTCTTCAAAAGACAGACTGACCATATCAGGAGTATTCATCTGTTCACGAAAAGCATTCGCCATAGCGGTAAGCCGCATTTCTATCAGTTTTCCGATCGTCTCTTCGTTCGTCATCTCGTTTTCCTCTCATAGTAATCAGCGCCCCGGGTAAATCCGTAGGTAGTGGCACTGTCAGAGGGGACCGGCTCGGAGTCGTTGTCGATCTTATCCTGCCCGGTGGACAGGATGGTCTTTACGCTCTTGTAGCTTGGTACCGGCGTGTAAAACAGCGCCTTCTTACAGGCAGCCTCCAGTCTGGTGACCGAGTATTTATCCGCCAATTTGATGAGTGACAGGCAGCTTTTATAGCCCTGCTGCTCTACCTTATAGGACGAGAGGATGGCCCTCACCGTCGTTTCTGTATTTGGACCGATTTTCCTTGCCCAGGCTTTAAACCTGTCGGCATTCCACTGGACATAGGCCTGGTGATCTGGTGGCATGTGAGCTTCCATGGTGCTGTATTGACCGGGGTATCCGTACAGCCGGGGATGGGAGCAGATGCGATGGTTGTTGAAGAAGACTTCGATGACCTGCCTGGTTATCCGGACGTCTACCTTACGTTTGATATATTCGTAGGGCACCGAGTAGTTCATCCTATCCACAGTTATGTGGTAATTCAGCTGGACGGTGGCGATTTTCCAGGTGGCCAGTTCATAAGATGTCTTCGGCAGCGGCTGCAGAAACGGTTTTTCCTGCTCCAGGAACAGGCTGAGCCTGCTGCCTTCTTTCTTCTGGAAGGGCTTGCGATTAAAGGCCTCCAGTTTTTCACGAATAGCCTGGTTTAACGCTACCAGGCTGAAGTACTTCTGGTCACGGAGTGCGGCGATAATCCAGGTGGATATATTGCCCACTGTTCCTTCGGCGTTCGGCTTGTCTTTGGGCTTCCTGACACGAGCCGGCACTACAGCCGTATCATAATGTTCGGCCATCTCGTGATAGACCTTGTTGATCGTTGGGCTGTACCAGTCCGTCCGTTCTATTCCTGTCTTAAGGTTGTCAGGAACGAGCAATTTGCTGACTCCACCGAAGTAGCGGTACATATCAACATGCGCAGCTATCCAGCATTCCTGGTCCCGGGCAAGAAACGCTTCGACGTAGGCATACTGACTGTAGGAAAGGACCGCCACAAACACATAGGCCGGAATGATTTCTCCCGTTTCATCATTGATGACGGCCGCCGTCTGGCCTGCCCAGTCAACCTCGATCTGCTCACCCGGTTTTCGCTGGATGTGCATGGTCGCCCGTTTCTTCCGGGCAAATTGCTGATAGTGATAGCAAAACTGGGAGTACATCAAGGGCTGTTCGTTACTCAGCCGACAGCTGGTGCAGTACTCAGCCCAGAGAAGCCTGAGGCTAACCCCGGATTTGGCCATCTCCTTGTCAATGTACTCCAGGTCCGGCTGCCGGTGTAAAGCCGGCACTGGCGAGTCGGGGAAGAGCAGCTTCTCCAGGTCGCCATCCGTCAGTTCACCCTTGAGCGGCCACCCGATGCTCATCTCCCGCGCCTTTGCCAGTACTTTTTTTACGGTGTTCCGCGAGCACTGGCAACTCGCGGCGATCCCCCTTTGACTGATTCCCCGGCTGTGCATCCGGAGAATCTCCCGATAGTTGGTGGTCATTCAGACCCTCCTTAAAATAATATTTGTGCCCTTAAGCACAAATACATTCTAAGGAAATCTGATAGGTGGGTGGCTCTCTAACACCAGAATGGCGGCTCTGAATCGCCGGAACGGTGGCTCTCAAACACCGGAACTATGGCTCAATTTACTCCGGAATATTCAATAAACCAGTTCGTATTCAGGCACTCGTCTCGAAGTCTGCCGTTAAAGCTTTCGGCATAAGCATTTTCCACCGGCTTTCCCGGACGTATGAAATTAAGCTTTATGCCCTTTCGATATGCCCATTCATCCAGGGTACGC
>JAQULX010000430.1 GCA_028718465.1 Dehalococcoidales bacterium
AGTGTAAAGATGACCCGAAGCAATTGCCGGTAAGTGCCAAGGCAACAATTGCCAGAATGGCCAAGGATACAGGAAAGCTCAAGACAGTTGTGAAACTGACCGGTATCCCTATGAAAATACTCAGAGCCTGGGTAGGGGCATACTGCCGCAAACCCAAAGAAACACGATTGAGAACGACTAAGGTATTGACCAATAGAACCGCTATCTCAGCAATCACCAAGCCGGCTGCGGTTGATCCTGGTGAGGTAGAGACTGAGCGGGATATAAAAATACACACCTTAAAGACTTGGCCTGAATATTTCGCGCTAATCCAGGCAAAAAGGAAACTATTTGATTGGCGCCGGAACGACAGGGGATTTCACTCCGGAGACCTGTTGTTTCTCAAGGAATTCCAGCCAGAGAATCAAACCTACACTGGTAGAACTCAGATGGTCAGGGTTGATGATGTATTGGATGATCCTCGTATTGGTATTCCTGAGGGCTATGCCATTCTGACTATAACGCCGGTCAAGCTGGAGGTAGCATGAATAATGTGGATATACGGAAGGAGAGAGCATGGAAAACGATATTTTAATGGATATGTTGTGTTGTGCAGGTGATACAGACCATACCATCCGGGAAGGCGGCGGCCACATCAACCTGGTGCTGACAAAAAAACTGGCTAAGTGGCCGTACATGACAGCAATTAATTTCCTGGTGTCGGAACCCAGTAATCATCCGCTGGCCGTTGCTGTGGTTTGCAACCGGTGCCTGAAAGAGAAACGGGAAATTAAATATGTGATTGGCGGCCGAGATGGCAGTAATGGCAGCGCTGAATACTTTAGGGTGCCTATCGAGCAACTGGAGGATCCGGAGTTTTACTGGCCAGACCACCACCCAGACAGACTGGACACTGACGGTGTGCCTCTGGATCTTGAGGAACGAGCTGACCAAATGGAGAGGCAAATAGACGAGCGAACGGAACGGCAAACCTTGGGTCGGGAGTGATTAGTGATCTGGCGGAGGCAAAAGATATGAAAATTGTAGTTCATCTTACCCTTGACGGGTTACAGGAAACAGTGCTGGAAGGGGATTGCGGGCTTTTTGGTAGCAAGATTGATCAGATGACCAAAGGCTATGACAAATCACTGCGGGATATTGGTTTCTGGCTTGATGACTGGCGGTGCTACCCATCCAGGGGAAGGGGAGCCTCAAATAAAAGCCGGGTCTTTATCCCCTGGGGTAGCTGCCTATATGTTGAAACTATGGAGGAGACAGAATGTCCATCAACAGTAGTACACGGAGCCAGGTAAATATAGAGATAAAAAAGATTCAAGCGCTTATTGAATTTCATCAGTCGGGATTGAACAGTTATAGGTCATATATGTCCCCGTCTTCCCAGTACCTTGTAGAACAGACCATCAGGGCTCTCAATGAGCTGGTTAAATACAAAGAGCAAGAACAATAGGAGGTCATTATGCCAATACATGGGTTGAGTGAAAAACGCAGGCTGCCTCGCCTGGGGAAAATAAGGACAGGAATCAAGAGGTCCAAGGAGGTAAACGGTAAGACAGTAGAATATCCGAGTGCAGTGGATTACTTCGTTCTTCCGGAAGATAACCAATATTATGCCGAGCTGGTGAAGGTTTTCGGTGATAAACCCAGGGAGTTGCGCATTCTGATTCCGGTCGAGGATGAGGAGCGTTGGTGTAGCCAGTATTACCGGGCATACAGTCAATCACGAGGGTTAATATGTAAAGGTGATGGTGATACCGCCATCCGCATGATTGATATCAGGACTGGCGCCCTGGCGGACCGGAACACGGTGGAGGCTGTGCTAAAGGAAGTTTCATGTCCCGGCAGGGATTGTCCTGACTATGAACAATCATGCCGGGAAATTATGAATCTGCAATTCTTACTACCGGAGGTCCCCGGCCTGGGAGTGTGGCAGATTGATACCTCCAGTATTAACAGCATCCGAAATATAAATAGTGCTGCTGACCTGGTTAAGCGTATTTATGGCCGTATAGCTATGATTCCTCTTTTATTAACCCTTGAGCCCCAGGAGGTCCAGGACTCGGAAGGGAAAAGGCGCACGGTTAATATTCTTAATTTACGCACTAACCGGACATTGCTTGAGATGATGGAAACTATTTCTAAGCCGGCTCCACAAATGCTGGCCCCGGGTGATGTCCAGTTACCCGAACCCGACGACGAAGTGCCGGAGATGATTATCCCCCAGGTACAGGAAGAGAAGGTGACCCGGGAAGTAGCAAGTGAGGCGGTAAAGACAAAACGTAAGGCAAAGATATCAACGGAAGAGCCGGCTCCAAAAACATCATCTAGAGATCCTGAGGCCACGCAGGATGAGAAGAAAGAGATAGTCCAGGCGTTGAAGGCTCGGGGTAAGAGCAACGAACAGATCCGAGATATATTCTACAGTGTAACCGGTAAAAAAGGGACATGGCTCCGCTCGGATATCGAGAAACTGAGAGCAACATTGTCCAATGAGGAGAAGAGTCCAGAGGAGGAAGCTGACGATTTTTTGAAAGAGATAGGAGGCTAAGATGCCCCGGTCAGAGGATAAGCTTCCCATCTATGATCAGGAAGCAGAGAGGCAGGTTATCGGTGCTATCGTTCTGGAACCAGCCTACCTGGGTCAGGTCAACCTTGACTCGGCTGACTTCTATCATGACGATCATCGCCGAATATTCGGGATTATCATCGATATGAAACAGCGTGACGAAGAGATAAGCCCGGATACTGTCCGTAAACTTGTAGCGGATAGTGACGTTTGGACTCTGACGACTGCTATTGCCGAGGCCCTGCCTTTGGACTGCCTGGCCCAAGCAGCCCGGGTGAAGGAGCTCAGCCGACAGCGATATTTGGCCGGGTCAATTGATAAGGTACTGCACGACTTCCGTAAAGATAATCTGACCAGCACCGAGCTCGCCGACCGGCTTCGTATGGTATTGGACTCAATTAGTTTGCCTAGCCGGGTATCACGGATGATTAAAGTGTCCAATCCCAGGATAGTCCAGGCGGAATCGCCAACCTACAAGCTGAATGTTTCCCTTATCGACGGTTCAAATTCGGTTGAGATCAGATTATCCAGCGCTGAAATAGATAAACCGGCCAGCTTCCGCCGCCACATCCGGGAGAAGCTGCGCATAAACCCGCTGCTGCCAAAACAATATGACGAGTTTATCCATCAAATAGTACAGCAGGCCGTGGTGGAAAGTGAGCAGGAGGATGCCTCGACCACCGAAACAATCTGCTATTGGATCAGGGAATGGTTCAATGGCGCTAACGAGGCCGAGGATGTCGAGGATCTGAATCAGGGCTATGTGAAAAAGGAGGGAGCGCGCTGGTTTTCGGCTGAAAGGCTGCTGCGATACCTGGCTGGCCACGTTGGTCTTAAACTGACGCGTTCCCAGTTATGGGAAGCGATACATGACCGGGGCGGGCAAAAGAGCCGCAACATCCGTCTGGGTGAAAAAGTAGTGAAGCTCTGGGGAATCAACGAACAGTTCTTTGTTACTGATAAAGTAGCTGAGGGTGATCAGATAAGAATGGATGATGACTTGTCATGG
>JAQULX010000431.1 GCA_028718465.1 Dehalococcoidales bacterium
TTTTAACGGTTAACGGGCAGTGATGCAGTCCGGCCGGGATGTGGAGTACGGTGGGCTGTGTTATCAGCAACTGCTCCTGCTCCTCGCCCAGGAACATCTCGACTTCGGCATCAAAATCACGCGCATTGTCCGGGTTCGCCGAGAAAAAGCACAGGTACTGGTCAAAGGTATGCTTGTGGTTTTTATCGTTCAGAACGCGCGGATCTACCACGTAGATGCAATCCAGGGAAAAATTCCCGGCCCCGAATTGCTCCAATTGCCGGGTGCTCATCATCAGCCGGTCACCCTTCTTATTGGGTATAATACAGTCCGTGGTCATGTATTGGGCGTATTTGCTCTCAGACATCTTTCTACCCCCTTTTCTATATCGATCGGCTATTAAGCCTGCGTTAACTATAGACTAAGGCCGTTTCCCTCCTTTGTCAACACTGTCACTTTACCTGCTGTATATAGTTTACATGAATAAGATTATCAAAGAGTCCGAACATTTTATTAACTCATATTACGGCATAAGTAAGTTCTAATCTCAAAGGGCCATGAGCCGGGGCCGGCTGAACCATGCCTTAATACCCTCGCCGAAGGCGAGACGAAATGGCGGGTACCCCCCTGGGTGCCAGCAGGCCCCGGTCACCTTATCTACTTGCGCAGGCCGTGGGTGACCCGGTCCTGGCTACCAAAGATGTAAGTTAATCGTCATTCCCTCCCCATCCCCCACAGCCCTGGCTTTACCATTGGATAGATATATTAAGACGATTATCCCAATACCAAAGTGAGAACTACATTTCCCGCGTTTTCTGCGCATGAAAAAATGCGGTTCTCGTGGTATGAGTTTAGAATTGTCGAAAACCTGTAAACTAAGCAGACTAAGCTTGACAAATGCTTTGTTAAGCTTATAGAATACTCTTATAAGAAAATACTCTGAGGAGGTGCAAGTGGAAGAAAAATTCTATAAAATCATCACTCTTATCGGTACCAGCACAGAGTCATGGGAGAAAGCCGCTGCCACGGTTATAGAAGAAGCTTCTAAAAGCATTCAGGACTTACGCATTGCCGAGGTTGAAGAGATGGATATGCAGCTTGACGGAGGAAAGATAATCGCCTATCGGGTTAAAGTCAGGCTATCATTCAGATATCACGGAAAATCGGAAATGCCTTAAAAAGCTGTTATTTTTCGAAAGGTTTGAGACCGGTATTTCAAAGCCAGTCAGTAGTCAGGCTGATTGGCTTTGAAATTTTCCGGCCTTTCCTCTTTTTATTAATTCCGGTCCCTGGATGCGGCTGCTGCTATAAACGGAGAGCCGCAATTGCTCCTTAAATTCAAAATATAGTCCGGGGGTCGTCGGAACTGGTGATGAAGGTCTTGGATACAGGGACCTCATGGATGCCGGTGGACTTTCTCTAAAGTTAAACACGTTTCCGCTGATGCCGTTGGACAGGCCGCTAACCGGACGGATTTTAGACCAGTTGCTCTTCCAACCATTTAAGAATAGTCTGTACCGCTGTTTCATTTCTGCGCAGCCGGTGCTCACCGCTTTCGATGATGACCTTTTGTTTGGGTTCTCCGGCTCTCTCAAAAAGCCTGTGGGCGCTCTGCACGGATACCACCGTGTCTGCGGTCCCATGGATAATAAGAAGCGGACGAGGCGAGATGCCGGTGATGCTGTCAATGGCGCTTACCCTGCGAAAATCGTTTAGCCAGCGTTCCATCGATGGCGGAAATTCAGGATCACGGATAATACCGATATTCCGGAAATGGTCTAAAGTATATTTGGGCCTTTCAACATCGGTAATCGCGCTGAAATCGGACGGAGAAGCGCAGGAGACTACGCCGGAGACCCGCTTGTCCAGTGCCCCCGTATAGATGGCTACGGCAGCCCCGGCGCTGAATCCAACCAGAACGATGTGGGCCGGGTCGATATCTTTTAGATTCCATAGATAATCAATCGCGGATTCCAGGTCGCGAGTCCAGCCGGCAATGTCAAAGTTCCCTTCGCTCTCCCCGGTGCCGCGGAAGCGGAAGGTATATACGGCGAAGCCCCGGTCGGCTATAGTTTGCGCCAGCAAAGGATAACCGGGGTCGGTCGGATCGACTATACCTGAAGGGACCCCATGGCAGAGAATCACTGCCGGGTAAGGCGGGCTGACTTTCTCCGGAAGATAAAGCTGTCCGACGATCTTTAAATTATTCACAGTCAGGTTGGCGTCTTTTATCATAGCGCTGTCCTTTAAAAATACTCTCTCCTTCAGGGATAGTATTACTTTCTGGCATTGGTGTCAAAGGTGGGGAAATGCGTTATAATTCGATTATATGAAAATTCTGGGCATTGAAACTTCTTGTGACGAAACAGCCGCCAGCGTGGTGGAGGATGGCGCCAGAGTCCTTTCCAATATAATCTCTTCCCAGGTGGAAATCCATGCCCGTTACGGTGGAGTGGTTCCCGAGGTGGCCTCCAGGCAGCATATGCTTTCCATTATTCCTGTGATAGAGCAGTCCATGACGGAGGCGAAGACTGACTGGCAGGATATCGACGCGGTTGCAGTCACCAGAGGACCGGGGCTGGCCGGCTCTTTGCTGGTCGGCGTCAATACCGCCAAAGCCATTGCCCTGGCTCATCAGTTACCCCTTATCGGTGTAAACCACCTGGAAGGACATATCTATGCCAACTGGTTGACCGGCTCGGACATTGATTTTCCGCTGGTCTGCCTGATAGTCTCCGGAGGCCACAGCGACCTGGTATTGATGCGAAATCATGGTGACTATGCCTTGCTTGGTCGGACCCGGGATGATGCTGCTGGCGAAGCCTTTGATAAGGTAGCCCGGATATTGGGCCTGGGTTACCCCGGTGGTCCCATGATCCAGGAGGCTGCCGAAAGCGGTACGCCCAGTATCAGGCTTCCCCACGCCTGGCTGGAAGGGACCAATGACTTCAGTTTCTCGGGAATCAAGACTGCCTTGCTGCGTCTGGTCGAGAATGGCAAAATCTCTCTGGATGATAGCCGTCAGGACGGTCGGCCTTCCAGGAATGACGCTGCCTCCAGCTTTCAGAAGGCTGTCGTAGAGGTGCTGGTGACCAAGACCGTCGCCCTGGCCAGAGAGCAGGGGGTTAGCCGGATTCTGATGGCGGGAGGAGTCGCTGCCAATAAAGCCCTCCGCCGGCATCTTCTGGACAGTTCTCCCTTCCCGGTCTCTGTCCCCCCTTTCATTCTGTGCACGGATAATGCTGCCATGATCGCTGCCTGTGCCTATTACCGCTTCCGGTCCGGCAAAGTGGACAGCCTTGGTATGGATGTTGTACCAAGCCTGAAATTGGCATAACCGTTATTTCGTTATAAGCAATATCTATTTGTTAGCGACCCTGAAATGGGCTATAATAGCAAAAAATTGATGACTTCATGATAAGGAGGGAAGGAATGTCCGGAGAATTAGCGGAGTTATTAGCCGACTTAAAAGAAGAGGAAGCGATTCGGAATACGAAGGAGAGGCTGGAGAAAGGGGAAGAGCCTTTAAAGATACTGGAGGACAGCCGGACGGGGATGGAGATAGTGGGGAAGCGGTTTGCCAGCGGGGAAT
>JAQULX010000432.1 GCA_028718465.1 Dehalococcoidales bacterium
TGTTCAAGCTCAGACCAATTCAATTCAAAAAATGCTTAACAAATTGGATGAGGAGCTGGGCAATGTTAGTCTGCAAATTGAACGAGCTCCGGATCAAGAATC
Organism: Dehalococcoidales bacterium; assembly: GCA_028718465.1. Next base: position 103 of record JAQULX010000432.1, read on the forward strand.
ATTGCAATCAGGTCTCGATGCGATCAAAGCTAAGAATGACGAAATTACTAGGCTCACTGCGGAGCGGAATACCCATCTCGAACTGGCCCGTCGTTATACCTGGCAAGCCATCGAAATAATCCGAAAGATGCGAAGGCTTGAAGAGCAACTGGTAACTGGAGAAACGCAGGGAACTGGAACTAATCTCGCTAAATTTACTCGAGATGTATTAACTGACTTTGCTGAGGAAATGACTAAGCGCAAGATCATCAAGCTCGAACAAGAGTTTGCAAAGACATTTGCACGACTCGCCAGAAAGTCCGACAACATTGTTAGCGCTCAGATAGACCCGGCTACCTTTGAAGTTCACCTTTTTAACAAGAGTGGTACTGGAGTTCCCAAACAGGATCTCTCTGCAGGCGAGAAGCAGATTTATGCTATCGCGATGCTCGAGGCTTTAGCAAAAACATCTGGTCGTAAACTGCCAATCATTATCGATACACCTTTGGGCAGGCTCGATAGCCGCCATCGCGAGAAACTCATTAACAGCTATTTTCCTCAGGCCAGTCACCAAGTCATCATCCTTTCTACCGATACTGAGGTTGATAAAGGTTTTTATAGCGACCTTAATAAACACGTTTCGCACTGTTATCACATAAGCTATGACGAGGCGGAAGGTGCGTCTGAAATTCGGGAGGGGTATTTTTGGAAATCCTCCCACGATAGCGAAGGAGTTGCCGCTCATGCTTCCTAATCGTGTACATATTTCAAAACGTGCCACGGATCATCTTAAGCAAATTAAATCCAAGACCGGTGTCACCCCCAATATCCTCTGTCGTATGGCTTTGATCTTGTCCTTGGATGAAGGGCACAAAGCAAACCCAGATAGCACTGATTTAAATGGCTCTGAGTTTAACCTTCCTACGTTGTTGGGAGATGCCGGCTCGCTCTATGAGGCGCTCATCCGGCAATTTCATGGCGATTTAAGCCCTAAGGAGGCGCAACTTGTCTTGGCCGCGCACATCGACAACGGCGTAGATAAATTGAAGCGTGTTAAATCTGTCTCTGATCTCCTGCAATACTAGCCATCATGGAATGTCCATTCTGTACCCCAGAGGCTGTAATTCTTTCCAACGAACATGCCTATGTGCGTTTTGACAAATTCCCGGTTTCAAATGGGCACCTGCTCGTCATTCCATATCGACATGAGCCCTCGTTCTTCAATTTAACTGAACAAGAACAACACGCGATATTGGATTTGATCAACAAAGCCAAACTCCACTTGGATGATAAGTTTGATCCAGATGGCTACAACGTGGGTATGAACATTGGAGAGATAGCAGGTCAGACTATTCTGCATTTCCACGCGCATTTAATACCTCGATACAAAGGTGATGTACCGGATCCTCGTGGAGGAGTGCGTGGTGTAATTCCGGAAAAAAAGTTGTACTAAGCGGGCTCAAGCCTGGCAACAATCGTCCCGATTGCGTTTATGTGCCAGGTGGAGAGAAAGCTCCCCTTCGAGGTTTCGAGTGGGCCGAGACCTGCGCAGAGCCAATTGCAATATTGAGATTGGTTGTGGATAATCCTTGTGATTCATATGTTCTGAACACAAGGGAGAAAATACTGTGGCACAAGTAGATGCTCGAGCCGAATGGAGTGAACTGAAGGTTTTGATTAATAGCGCAGGTAGTCAGCTAGTACAAACACCAACAGCATTTTTATATTTTCTTACCGTCATGATACTAGGAGGCGCTGCTGGTATTTGGGTGCCTTTCCTCTCAGAACATGGAAAAGTTGGATTTGATGCTTTCTCCTCGTATGTTTTTGCGGTGTTGTCGCCAATCATTGCAGACTTGTTACTTAAACCAGCAGAGGATGGGAAGCAGAACTTCCTGTTGCGCGGGTTCGTCCTATTTTTTAGTGCGATAGCTTACTCACTTGCAATAATTACACTCATAAGAAATGATGAGTGGGCTTGGTTTTCGGGGGTATATGCATTCTTTTTATCGATAGTAATTTATATTGTCATAATTAAGGCAGACAAGCGATTTAGTGCTGACAACGATAATGAACCCATTAATCTAGTTGGGGGAACTGTCTCTAGCACTTCGTCAGTTTCAAGTGGCGGAAGTGTCTCTGTAGTATCAACAAGCAAATTAATTGGTTCTGGCCTTAATCCTTCTTCAGGTGCAGCTTAACAATGAAATTACTTTCAATATGAATAATGAGTTTATTTCCAGGCCTGCGATTCTGGTCAAGCAGCCTTTGGGACATTTCTTTGTATTTACTCTAGACGCGGAAACACTAAACAGCATTACTTATTCACTACCGGCCGAGGTGAGAGTAAGGCTTGAACAAGAACAATTTGACAAGGGACGAGGGTATTCAATTTTTGGTTCGCAACGAAAAGAAAGCAAATCTAGGCTCGAAGAAATATCAAAATTTATTCAAACCAGTGATGCTACTTTTCCAAACTCTATCATTCTGGCTACAAATTATGATCAGGATGGGTTGCCAATAACCGACCCCAAGAGACGTTGGGGTTATATCGAGAATGCAGGACTTTACACTATAGAAATTCCGAAAACTGGCGCTTCAGCGTCAATTATTGATGGGCAACATAGACTACATGCATTTGATCTATTGCCATCAGATTCCCAACGAAGGCAGATGGAATTGCTATGCGTTGCCTTTTTTGAGCTACCTCCTCCGTACCATGCGTATATTTTTTCGACGATCAATTTTAACCAAAAAAAGGTTGATCGCAGTCTGGCGTATGAGCTCTTTGGGTTCGATCCGGATCTGAAAGACGCACAATTCTGGCCCCCAGAAACTTTAGCTGTATATCTCGCGAGAGTATTAAACACTGAAGTTGGTTCTCCCTTTAGGCGGTGTATCGCCCCTGCCGCCGATTCTGATGAATTGATTTCCTTGACGAAGGATGAAAGCACTGGAACTCAAGAGAAAGACGGCGTGATAAGGGTTTCAATGGCATCAGTTGTTGACGGTATCTTGAGCCTAATATGCAAAAAGCCTAAAGATGATCGCTACAAAATGAGATCGATGAACAATACTGAAAAGGGGAGAAGTGTCTTATCTCATATTGAAGAATTGCCATTGAGGAATTTGTATTTGGAGAATAATGACAAAGCCATTTTAGAAGTATTGATCAACTATTGGACAGTAGTGAATAACAGTATTTGGTCAAATGCCCAACCTGACTCCTATTTGTTAAAGACTGTCGGAATTCAGGCTCAGTTTGATATTCTCAAGATGCTGATTCTGAATCTGCCGCTTAATGCAGAAAACTACAGCAAAGAGAACCTCGCTAAAGTTCTTGCTGATACAGCTGAATTGGCTAAAGAAAAGAAAGGTTATCAAGCCTCCGGTATTGGCCGAGTTTCAATAAGAAACGACTTGATTCAGAAAATACCAATTCTTGCTCATTTGTCCACTGAATGATTGGGTGA
>JAQULX010000433.1 GCA_028718465.1 Dehalococcoidales bacterium
ATGAAGCGTCTTATCGCTTAAATAGTGGCTTGGCCGCGTGCATTCATCACGCACGATGAATCCTCTGACCTGGACCTGGCGGGATTCTATATCCAGGTCGTTGATGCCGTAGTTTCCGATAAGAGGGTAGGTGGCAAGAACAATTTGACCGGCATAAGAGGGGTCGGTAAGTATCTCCTGGTAACCTGTCATGCTGGTATTAAAAACCACTTCCCCGTAGGTATCGGTCTCAGCGCCAAAGGAGTAACCTTCATAAACCGTTCCATCCTGAAGCACCAGGATTGCTCGCTTAGTCATAAGATAACCACCTTTCCGGTTCAGAGGTTAACCATTCAAAGAGCCGTTGTTCATTAGATTCAGGCGGCCGATCAATGGATCAAGCGCCCTGGCTATGATTCCGGCAGCTTAACCTCAAACTCAAATTCAACTGTTGATACAGAGAGATTCCCTGTCCTGGTAAACTATTTTCCCCTGGAACAAGGTCAGCACCACCTTGCCCTTTAATCTGGAGCCTCCCAGGGGCGTATTCTTCCCCCTGGAAAAAAACTCTCGCGGGTCTACTATCCATTCTTTTTCCGGATCGAAGAGCACGACATCAGCCGGACCTCCGACCTCCAGTACACCCAGCTTTCCCCACCTCCCACCGATAATGCGGGCGGGTTCCCGGGTCAATTTCGAAATCAATAAACTTAAATCGAGGCTTCCCTCATGGACAAGCCCCATCAGCATGCCCAGGGCGGTTTCCAGCAGGCTGATGCCGAATGGAGCGCTGCCGAACTCGCAGAGTTTCTCGACATCAGTGTGGGGCGCATGATCGGTGGCAATCGCATCGATCGTATTGTCCTTCAGTCCCTGTATCAAGGCCTGGATATCCTGTTCAGTCCGCAGGGGAGGGTTGACCTTGGCATTGGTATCATAGCCCATCACCCTTTTTTCGGTGAGTGTGAGGTGGTGGGGAGTGACCTCGGAGGTTACCCGGATACCCTTTTTCCTGGCGGCCCGGACCAGATCTACCGATCCGGCGGTACTGACATGAGCAATATGAAGCCGCGCTCCGGTTAGCTCCGCCAGAGCGATATCCCGGGCGACAATGCTTTCCTCGGCCGCGGGAGGTATTCCCGGCAGTCCCAGCCTGGTAGCGATGATACCTTCATTGACCTGTCCGCCCTCGGCCAGTATCCTGTCTTCACAGTGTTCGATAACCGGCAGACCAAAAGACCGGCTGTAGTCCAGGGCCTGCCGCATCAGACGGGAGTTCATGACCGAACTGCCGTCATCGCTAAAAGCCACGACGCCGGCCCGGACCATCTCACCCATCTCGGCCAGGGCTTCGCCTTTTCTGCCGCGGGTAATGCAGCCGATCGGCAGGACGCGCACTGTCCCTTCTGCCGCCGCTTTCTTATTGATATAACTTACAATCGACTCATTGTCGACAGGCGGTTCGGTATTAGGCATGCAGCAGACTGTTGTAAAACCCCCTTTGGCGGCTGCCAGCGTCCCGGTAGCGATCGTTTCTTTTTCCTCGAATCCAGGGTCTCTCAAATGGCAGTGAAGATCAATAAAACCGGGACTAACAACCTGGCCGTCGGCATTGAAGACTGCATATTCTCCCGGCGGCGCTTTCTGGTCGCCTTTTCCTATCCAGGCGATCTTGCCGTCGGCAATTGCCAGGCTTCCTGTTCCATCGATGTTCTGCTCCGGATCGATTATCCGGGCGTTCCGGATTAAAATAGCCTTCATCATTTCTTGCTCCCCGCGGCCAGCAGATACAGCAAGGCCATACGGACGGCTACACCGTTGGTGACCTGCTCGTCTATTACTGATTGGGCGCCGTGAGCTACGGAGGAAGCGATTTCCAGTCCTTCATTCATGGGCCCCGGATGCATAACCAGGGCATCCTGTCTGGCCAGAGCCAGTCTGGACTCATTAAGCTGATAGAGCTGAATATATTCGCGCATGCTGGGCAAGAGACCGCTTTGCATTCTTTCCAATTGAAGGCGGAGGACCATGACCACATCGGCATCCCGGATAGCTTTTTCGATATCCGGTTCTACATTTACCCGGGGAAAGAACGGGCCGGAATCATGCAAACCGGCCGGCAGCAGGGTCGGCGGGCTGCAGACCGTTACAGCAGCCCCCATTATGGTCAGCCCCCAGATGTTGGAACGCGACACCCGGCTATGCCTGGTATCGCCGATAATAACTACTTTCAATCCTCTTAGATCGCCTTTATGGGCCCGTATAGTATAGATATCCAGCAGTGACTGGGTGGGATGGGCGTGCCATCCGTCGCCGGCGTTGATCACTCTGGCCCTGGTATATTGAGACACCATATTCGGAGCGCCGGATTGCGGATGGCGCATTACCACCACGTCCGCTCCCAGAGATTCCAGAGTCCTGAAAGTATCGATCAGCGACTCGCCTTTAGTGATGCTGGAGGAGGACGCCGCCAGACTGGATACATCCGCGCTCAGGCTCTTGGCGGCAATTTCGAAAGATAACCGGGTACGCGTACTTGACTCATAAAACAGGGTAACCACCGTTTTACCCCTCAAGGCCGGGACCTTCTTGATAGGCCGCGCCAGTACTTCTTTCATGGAATCCGCGATATGCAGTACCAGCTCGATCTCATCAGATGTGAAATCATCCAGGTCCAGTATGTGATTATGCCGCCAGGAGGAAGCGCTCAAGGCCGCTTTCGGCTCCAGTACCAGTGTCGACCCGTCTTCGTGCCAGTTAGTCGTCATAACTTTGTTTCTTCCTCATAAGCAGGGAGTATGGCTACCTGATCGATTCCATCGGTTTCAGTTAGTTCGACCTGTATTGCTTCGGAACGGGAACTGGGAATGTTTTTTCCGACGTAGTCGGCCCGGATTGGCAATTCGCGATGCCCGCGGTCAACCAGCACTGCCAGTTGAATGGTGCTGGGACGGCCCAGGTCTATCAGCGCATCCATAGCCGCGCGGGTGCTGCGCCCGGTGTATAACACATCGTCTACCAGCACTATGGTCTTTCCGTCGATATCAGTCGGAATCTGGGTGCTGTTTACAACCGGTTTGAGCGACAGAGAATCGAGATCGTCGCGGTAAAGGCTGATATCCAGGGCGCCAACCGGGATATCGGTCCCGTCAAAGGTCTTAATATTATTGGCCAGGCGGTTGGCGAGAGGAACACCCCGGGTGCGCATGCCGACCAGTACCAGGTCCGCCATGCTCTTATTGCGCTCGATAATCTCATGGGCAATGCGCGCTATAGTGCGGCGAATATCATCCGCATTTAGAATCAGTTTTGCCGGCATAAAAAAAACCTCTTGCCTGTGACTGGCAAGAGGTTATACCTGCTTTCATGGTGTATATTCAATTCGCACCCCTTACCAGTCTCTCTGGACTGAATTAAAGGTCTCTATACTCACTATCTAGATATTATACAATACCGACCGGCGATGTGCAAGTGTGAGTCTCTTCGGCAGAGTACACTCTTGTTAAAAGGTTAGGCACTCTATATAATGCTCTTAACCGAGCAAAGTATAGGGAGTTAGAGATATGTCTAT
>JAQULX010000434.1 GCA_028718465.1 Dehalococcoidales bacterium
GCCGCGGCCAGACGGAAAATAAACCGGCGGACCAGAGCAAGCGCCACCAGTCCGACAATAAAGATAGCCAGATATCCCCAAATACCGAATAAAATGGCTCCGGCTATCCCCGCTCTTACCCCCCTCCGCGGGGTATCTGCCGGAGGCTCTGTTCTGTTAGTGGTTCCGCCGATCGTTGCACCGGGCTCGATATTGGCGGTGTTTCCGCTGGTATAGTTTACATTGCCCTGGATATTGGCGGTGGAGGCTATCCGCAGCGTGCTAACGCTGACTGTTATATTGCCGTTAACTCCGCCGGTTATAGTCAGGTTGTTCATGGAGCCGGTAACGTTACCGGTAACTCTTCCGTCAATAACAGTGTTGTCGGCAAACGAGTTGAGGTCGCCGCCGATTACAGCCGTATTACTCACCGTTAATTCAGAAGCCGCGACTATGAGGTCACGGCCGATGCTCCCTCCTACCCGGACGGTCTGTCCTCCGATGCGGGCTCCGGCAGAGATGTTCCCATTCACGATAACCGTTTGGGCTGCCAGACTTACGCCTCCATTGATAGGGCCATTAATGGTTATGTTTTGCCCCATGGCAAAAACATCGCCGTTTACCGTACCGTCTATTGTGATATTGGTCCCTCCCAAATACAGGTCGCTGTTGATTACCTCGCCGCTGCCTATGGTGATATCCTGGCCGCCCCGGGCGTCGAATGCCCGGGCGGGCACTGCGGCAAAAGCCACCAGAAGGACCATCAGGGAAATAATTATCGAAAACCGGATAACTCCCATTTTTATATCTCTCACCTCCCTGGTTATTTACAGAAGCACTGTAAAATTCCTTTACCTGAGTGATAACATCCCTATTTTATTGTACATCATCGATAATGTCAGTTGACTTTATTTGGACTTTAGTGTACTCTAGTAGACAATAATACTTAATCCAATAGATGATCATAGTAGACGGCCTTAACTAAACTGGAGAATGGAATAGTGAATGAACTTCTAACCGTTGAAGAACTGGCGAGCTATTTGCGCGTCACTGAAAAGACAGTTTACAGATTGCTGGACAGGCACAGTATCCCGGCTATCCGGGTAGGCCGACAGTGGAGGTTTGAAAAAGCGTCGATCGATGCCTGGCTGCACCAGAATACCACAACCCCTGCGACCCGGATATTGGTGGTTGATGATGATGAGTCGATTTGTTCTCTGTTTATGGCTACCCTGGAGGATAACGGCCATAAGGTTTTTACCGCCAGTAATGCCACCGAGGCCCTGGCGATGATCCCGGACGGGAATTACGACCTGGTTTTTCTTGATCTGCTCCTTCCCGGCATGGACGGCACCGAGCTTTTCCGGCAGATCAAGATCCTTAAGCCTGATTTGCCGGTGACGATTATCACCGGCTACCCGGACAGTGAAATGATGATGAAGGCCCTTGATTACGGGCCTGTCGGTGCGATGAAGAAACCGTTTACAAGTACGGACATTTTAAATGCCGTCAATAATCATGTCCGTTTCAGCTGGTTGTCCAGGTAATCTTTTAAATGGGTAACTTTATATTTGACCCTGAATTTTAACTATATTGTTTGAGGCGGTTCGGCCGCAAAATATAAAGAGGAGGAACTGTTCATGAATTCCCAGAAAATCCAGAGACTGGTCAGGAGAATCTTCAGCGATGAGGCCACCGGAGCCCGGTTTGCAGCGGACCCGGAAAGCGTGCTCTCTCAGTACAGATTGAGTGAGGACGAAAAGAACGCTGTTTTGCTGACGCACTCCAAAATGGGGCTGGTCGGCTCGGGCTCAACCCGGCTGGAAGCCGTTATTGGACCTCTCAGCTTTTGGAACTAGTCTTTCCGCTAGATGGAGATGCGGAATAAGGAACAGGCCGGGGCTCTCCGGAAGGAGATCAATACTTTATTGTCGGTCCTGCCAGAGTCCTCCGGCCTGAGGAAAATTGTCAGGGAGTCATTGTCCGACAGCGGCCGGGAGCCGGGCGTCAGCCGCGATCGTATTATTCCATGGTCTCTCCTGCCCTTGCTGGTCTGCCGGGCCGTGTCGGGTGATGGCGATAAAAGCGTACCGCTGGCAGCATCAATGGTGTTTTTCAAGGCGGCTGCCGAGGTGTTTGACGACATAGAGGATGCCGATTCTCCAAAGTCTATTTCTGCCAGGTACGGCAGTGCAGTGGCAATCAACGCCGCCACCGCTCTCCTGATGCTGGCGGAGAAAGCCCTGGCCGGACTGGCGGCGGAAGGAGCAGATAATCGCAGGGTGGCGCGTGCCATCGATCTGGTAAACTCGTATTATCTGTCCGCCTGCGCCGGTCAGCACCGGGAGCTGTCCCGGCCTTCAGGAAGGCTGATACCGGAAAAGGAATACCTGGATATGGTTGCCGTGAAGTCCGCTTTCGCGGTTGAATGCTCCTGCAAGGCGGGCGCCATTCTGGCGGACGGAGATGAGAAAATGATCGACATGTTCGCGGTCTTTGGCCTCAACCTGGGTATGGCCGCGCAAATGGCCAATGACATCCAGGGCATAATCTCCGGCGCCGATATCACCAGGGGTAAAATGACGCTCCCGGTTATTTATGCTCTGAAGCAAACCGGCGTCGGGCTTCATGAAGAGCTCGAGGCCGGATTCTTGAAAAAAGAAGGGCGGGCGGCGCCCCCGGCCGGCCGGATAAAAGACCTGCTTTTCCAGACCGGCGCAGTTCACTACGCCGCCGTGAAAATGGAATATTATCAGCAGCAGGCCGGAAAAGCTCTCAGCCGGGCGGAAGACGCCGGAGCCGATACCGGGCAGCTAAAACGGTTTCTCGAGTAAAGGCGGGCATATAATATTTTGAAAATGACAGATGAAGGTCTAATCACTATTTTTCGTAATCTGCCCCGTGTTGAACGGGCCAGGATAGCCGGGCTTGCCTTGTTCGGTCTCTGCCTGCTTATACTTTCTCTGACATACTTTGGTCTCAGCATAGGCAGATCATATATAGGTGTCGATTTGGCTCTAGACCAGAGAGGTTGGTTTGTGCAGGTAGTAGATACCCCTGGTTTGGGTTCCTCAGTCGGCATTAAAGTTGGCGACCGTCCGGTCGAGGTCAACGGCCAGCCTGCCGGGGTATTCCTGGAAAAATATGAAAAAGTCGGTGCGGTGTGGAGCCCCTTGATCCAGGAATTGACCGTGGAGGACGGCCAGGGGAATTTGAAATCTACCGTTTCTCAAGGCGTCTCTCACTCTTCTCAATCCGTTATAGAGCTGGTCATGCGCTTTCTGGCCTGCCTGGTGTTCTGGGCGATCGGAATCTATGTTTTCCTCAAAAGGCCGCAAAACGCGGCGGCAAATATATTATACGAGTGCTGTCTGTTAGTCGCGTTAGTCCTGTCCGCTAATATTGCGGCTGTTCGAGGAGTTCAGGCCGCGGTTTTTCTGGAAGTCGGGGGCACCATTATCGGTCCCTGGCTGCTCCTCCACTTCTTCCTCCTTTTGCCCGAGGAGCGGGCCTGGATCCGCAATCAGCCCCTTATTTATCTTATCTATCTCCCCGCCCTGGTAACGCTG
>JAQULX010000435.1 GCA_028718465.1 Dehalococcoidales bacterium
ATAACAATTGGAGCGCTGTCTCAACAAGAGGCTCGGTGAAATTGCAGTCTCGGTAAAAATGCCGAGTAATCATGATAGGGCGAAAAGACCCCGTGGAGCTTTACTACAGCTTGACATTGAATCGAGATGTTCGATGTGTAGCATAGGTGGGAGACGATGACCCTGCGGCGCTAGCCGTAGGCGAGTCACAATGTGAAATACCACCCTTTAAATATTTTGATTCTAACCCCCTGACCAACAGGGGAGACAGTGTTTGGCGGGTAGTTTAACTGGGGCGGTTGCCTCCTAAATGGTAACGGAGGCGCGCAATGGTCAGTTTCTTTCCAATGGAAACGGAAAGTGAAGTGCATTCGCATAAACTGGCTTGACTGTGAGACCTACAAGTCGATCAGAGTCGAAAGACGGCGAAAGTGATCCGATATTTGCACGTGGGTGCGATATCGCTCAACGGACAAAAGTTACCCCGGGGATAACAGGCTAGTCGCGCCCAAGCGTCCTTAGCGACGGCGCGGTTCGGCACCTCGATGTCGGCTCGTCACATCCTGGGGCTGGAGAAGGTCCCAAGGGTTTGGCTGTTCGCCAATTAAAGTGGCACGCGAGCTGGGTTCAAAACGTCGTGAGACAGTTTGGTCTCTACCCATCATAATCGTTAGAAGTTTGAGGGAACCTAACTCTAGTACGAGAGGACCGAGTTGGACGAACCCCTGGTGTACCAGTTGTCGTATCAACGGCACAGCTGGGTAGCTACGTTCGGACGAGATAACCGCTGAAAGCATCTAAGTGGGAAACTCATCCCAAGATGAAACTTCTCTCCCGCAAGGGAATAAGACCCCTGGAAGACTACCAGGTTGATAGGTTGCAGGTGTACGATCCGTGAGGATTTCAGCCGAGCAATACTAATTGGTCGAACGAACTTATTTCAATCTTTCCACTTCAACATTAACTAGTAATCAATGATAAGACAGTCGAAAGTCGTAAGTCAAAAGTCCATAAAGTTCTTTACTTTTGACTTTTAGACTTTGGGCTTTAGACTAAGAAAAAGGCACTGTTCTGGTGACTATACTGGAGAGGTCACACCCGTTCCCATCCCGAACACGGTCGTTAAGCTCTCCAAGGCCCATGGTACTGCTCCTTTCAGGAGTGGGAGAGTAGGTAGCCGCCGGAACAGTGTCTTTTTTGTGCCTATTTTTCTTGTGTGAATACCAAAGATTGCTATAATTCGCTCTTACCATTCCTATGAGCGAAATTTTGCGACCACCTACCATTGATCTTTCTCAGCCTGAGGCTGTTCAAGCAGGCAGACTTGCAAAAGATTTCCCTGCTCTTGCTAGATGGAAAGCGCGCATAGCTGACATTGTATCTCCAGCTCCCGAACTAGTTCCCGAAAACTTGGTGTTTTCCCCAGAACTTCAGAAAATCATAGGTAAGGATGGACTTAGAGTTATTTTGGAGGCCTACGATGTGTATCAACAAGCATATGGAGTCCTACCAAGTGTATCTTTTGACGTTGCCTCTGTGTATGAACCAGATTTTGAGGAATCATCGCCAGGTTCTATTTGTTATCAACCTGGCTTCCTGAAACGAAATAGGGACATGAAAGATTTCTCTCTTCTTCGTACTGTGACTCTGCACGCACTCACGCATGCCTCTGCCCCTGAAAAAGTCCGTCAATTGACCGTGCCGTTGATACGTCCTAACCAATGCCTGGTTTCCGCTATTCGGGGTTTTATACTCTATCTCGACCTGAGATATGGCCGAAAACAATTCAATCATCGTATAGAAGAAGGTGTCGCAGAAGCTCTCGCCTCGGAGATTGATCCTGATCATATGACCAAAGCTTGTCGAGAATATCAACGAGTGGGGATGTTATCTAAATTAGTTATATCGGAGTTCTTTAGTCCTGAACGAATGTCGGCATTTGTGCGTAACAACGGTATTTTAGAGTTTGCCCGTGAGTTAACCGGGCCTACCTGTGAGCGACCCCTCTATCAACTAGCAGCTTGGTATGATGCTGCCTACGAAGGGGCCTCGCCGGATAAAATTATGCAAAGTATTCTAAACTGTCGAAGACAGTTCGCCTAATTTTTAGAACAGCTCTGGATGCAAGAAACGTGAAAGCGCTGAGAGCAGGGCGTCTTTATATATATCCGTGCGGGTAATCAGGTTATTGGTTCTCAGACCCGTATGTCCCTGTCCCCTTTTGGATTCCGTGGTTTGGAAAAAGTGATCGCTGACATCGCCCAATTCTTTTCCTTCCTGAATCATGGCCATCAGCTTTTCCGGAATCTCCATGCTGATCGAAGATCCGATTCCTTCTTCTCCCGCTTTGTTCACAATAACCACCCAGCCGCTGGTAAACCACCATCGGCCGGCTATTTGTTGTAAGCCCCCTTCCAAACCAACTCCAAAATCAGCTCCCAGATTGGCTAAAGCTGTAGTAGCCCTGTTTCTGGCTCCTTGGATGGATTCTTCATCACTCATGGGCTGGTCGGCGACTCCGGAACTTACTTTTATACCCTTCACTTCCCATTTTTCCTCCGGAAACATCAGCTTAAAAGCTTGTGCCGTAGCCTGCAATTTTACCGGATTTTCAGAGCCGACAGCGATCAGTTTCATACAAATAAGTATTGTGTAACATGGTTGTCCCAACACACCCCGACCCTTTGGGTCACCCCTCTCTAGAGGGGAATTAAAAACAATTCGTAATTCCTGCTTCGTAATTCGAGATTCGTTCCTCTAGTTAAATATCTGTACCACCACAATCTGTCCATCCTTGGCTTTCGACAGGCCAATTCCAATGCTTTGGAAATCACTGGAAAGTAACAAGTTGCGATGAGCGGCGCTTCGAAATAATCCGTACAGAGCCAATACGGGGTTGTTATCTTTGGCGATATTTTCACCAATATCGCTGCCGGTTACGTTATATTCGGGAGCCAGATCGGCGGCTGTTTTTCCTTCCGGCGTGACATGTGAAAAATAATTGCGGTTGGCCATATCATCGCTTCTGGCCTGGGCCAAGTTATTCACATTCTCCTGCAGCGTCAGAGAGGAAAGGCCGGCTTTGGACCGCTCGGCATTAATATTGACCAACATTTTACTTCGTTCCTGATTCAGATTGATCGTGGATACCAGCGTAAAATTTTCTTCCTTATCTCTGGGGTTGGGCAGCAGCGGGAAGGTGCCGGCTTTATAAAAAGGGTAATTGAATACGGCCTCGCCGTTGGTGTCATTGATCTCGGCAAGGTAAGTACCGTTTTGATCGAAAGGAATGGTGAGGGTGAATTGGGTACTGCTGGCGATGGTTGGATAAATGTTGTCCGTAGTTTGGACGGGCAGGCCAGTGGGCGGAATGTACCACATGGCGCTTTCCAACGTGATTTTCCCCACGCCCTGCAATTGCAAACTGTTGCCGGTCACAAACTGGGTGAATGGGTTCAACACCACCTTATCCTGCTGATAGATTTCATATTCATGTTGTACGGCGGTAAAGTTCCAGGTATCACTTTTGGCCCAGGTGGTATAACGGTCTATGGAAAA
>JAQULX010000436.1 GCA_028718465.1 Dehalococcoidales bacterium
TTTGACATCTCTGAATGTTATAAGGGGTATAGAAGAATACCTGGTTCATAATAATTTCTCGTCTATTCGGGATTTGGTTGGATCAATCAAGTCATGAATGTGAGAAAGATATTCTTCTGGCTCATTCTGGCTCTCTTTGTCGGATTAACAATCTGGTGGATGTTCTATTTCCCTTATTCACAAGAAAAACTTTACAGGGCTATTCCGGGAAATGCTTTGTTTGTGAGTGAGCACGAGAGAATTGCAGGTAGATGGAAATCCATCGCGCGAAATCCGTTCACGTTATGTTTCCTTTCGACGGCTGGTTTTAAGCAGAAAGATTTAAGTGAGGCAGTGCAGGATCAGGGCTTGATATTAATGCTGGAGAAGTTTGCCTCAAAAAATACGGTTATTGCGTATGTTCCTTCCATGGATGCAAAGGGCGAGCCGGCTTGGACACTTTCAAGCTGGATCGGCGGTTCTGGACAAATTTATAAATGGTATACATCAGGGATGTTGGCAAAGGCAAACATGGAAAAGGTGCGGATTGAAGGCGGAAGGCAAATATGGAAAATGACGCATAAAGCAAACTCTTCGGACCCCGAGTTATCATTTGCAGTGGTTGATGGGGTACTACTTGCATGTCTCTCGAATGACCCAGCCGGTGTCAGGCATTTAATCAAAAGGATTGAATGTGGTGCGTCTGTTCACTCTGAGCTCAATGAGCAATTGAAGACCAATTCGCAGTCACTTGGTACCAACGGTGTATTGGATCATGGTTTTATATTGTTGCGTGATGGGCATGGTGACAACATTAGAATTCGAAAAATTACGTATGAATTAACTGTTTTTGGGGATAATACGCTGAAAGGTTTTATCCGAGGAGACATGGACTTCTTTATTGGGTTAATAAATGGCCAGAATGTGCAGACCAATACCGCTGAAGAGGCAAAGTGTTATTATATAAAGGATTCTCCAGGTCTCAGGAATCTCCCGGCAGTACTCAGCCAATCTCCTGATGCAGTTGCCGTATTACCCTTTAGTCTTGTTGAGCCATTGCTATATGGCAGGTACGTTTCAAGGGCAGTGCGAATAATTTCAAAGACCGTTAGTACGCAGACAATCCCGAATTCGGCAATATTTGTTTCTATGTATGGTGGGGCTTTAAGCGGAAGAGTTCTAGGTATTAAGCTTCCTGCAGTCATGACTGGTGTCTGCGTGAAGGATGATTCCAATACTGTTGCGAAAACTTCAGAGACTGTGGATACATTAAATGCCCTATACAAAACTTCGTTGATACCCAGGCGTGAGGAAGTTGGAGGCCGAACAGTCATTGCATTAGATAGCACTAGACAGCAGGGAGTATATGACAGCATTGCTCCTACGGATAAACCGGCGATAACTATAAGGGATGGCTGGCTAGTGATTTCCAGCAGCCTTGGCACTTTGACCAATGTGGTGTGTGGTGTCGGCCAAAGGGATGCAGTAAATACTCAACTGTGGGGGAGAGGCATAGCTGATGTAAGTAATTGCGCCGGATATGCATGGGTAAATTTAGAGTCTGCTGGTGAGTCGGTTAGAAACGCCATTGCCGCTTATTCGCTTATTTTGATTGCGCAGAATGCTGCTAATACTTTGGAAACCCGCCGGAAACTGGCAATATTGCAAACATGGATCAATATTGTTAAACCTCTCAAAAAAGCCGAATTGAAATTGTTTATACACGAGCAGCAATTTGAATTATCCTTTAAATTCGGTGAAGTGCAGTAAATATTTTAGGACTTTTTCCTAATTTTAATACCGATGAATTGACTATGCGTGTTGTCAAGGAAACTGAGGATTGACTGTAAGAGTCCGGTAAAGACTGCATATCCGCCAGAGAATGAACATTCTATTTCGAACCCACGATCTGTAAATAACTGCTTCAGCGCTTTTAACGTGAATACCCTTTGGTGTCCAAGTGCTCCCCAATACCGATTGTTATATGCTTCCTCGAAGTCCTTGTCGTTATGCAATTCGGCATGCCAAACCATGGGGTTTCCCAAAGGCTTTCCGAACATATTTGTCGTGGAAAAAGGGGTCCATCCCAGCGTCAGTGCAGCTATATTAACCCAACTGGCCATGTTTTCAGTAAGGATAATGGCGTAGCCACCCGGTTTCAGTATTCTTCTGATCTCTTTACAATAAAGCGGGACATCAATTATGTGTTCAATGTTTTGGGATGAGATTACAGCATCATAAAAATTGTCGCTGACTGGAAACCTGTTTTCCAGATTCCCTTCGAATATCCTAACGCCTGGAATGTTGTTGCTGGTAAGGTCGATCGCATGCAGATTTTGGCTTTGAATCTTCCGGTTAAAATAGAGAAAGAGCTTAGAATCACCCGTACCAAGATCAATGACAGTTGATCCAGTATTTGTTTCCATATGAGCGAATGCTCTCTGGTTTAGTGTTTCAACGCCGTCATTGAATATTCGAACTGCCCAGTGTCCCAGTAACCTGCGCCATGGAGTAACCTTTTTCAGGTTGTGGGAATGATCGGCTACCGGGACACCATCATTTCGCTCCTGATTGTACGATTCATGTACTTTCATTGTATATTTCTTGTATTTAATGCTGAGCTCAAGGCATTAGGTACAATATTAGTAAATAAACTGTTTTCACTTCATTGTCAAATAAGTCGTTTGATATACGTAAATACGTCCCGGGCATTTATCGTTGACACTTGCTATGTGCAGTGCAAAACTGTATTTCAAATTCTAGCAGATGATTTTCATGGGGCAATGTACTGATCTTTTAACAAGCGTTCTGTTGTCTGGATAAATACACATGGCAAAGCGCATGTGTTTGGCACTTCGCTCGGTCACCCGAACGGTATATTCAAAAACTCGACCTATATGGGTAGCCTACCATGCGGTATTCTGTGGGCATGTGACACGCTTGATGACAAAGGTCAGCCGAAGTTAGGATATGGATCTGTAAAGAAATAGCAGGTGAATAGAGTATTTTCAGGATCTATCAAGTGGCATGGGCTTCAATAAGTAATCCATGCCACTTTCATTAAAAAAACAAGAAATGAACATGTCGATTCCTAAGGAAGAATATCGCAAGAAACAAACCAGCATAAACGAGGGACGGCGTTTAGTAATAACCGGCGTGTCTGTTACACTATTGATGTCTGCTGCTATAGGAATATGCCTTTTTCTAGATTCGTCCCCCAAAAAGGCAACGCCTGTTAAATCGATATTTACTGATGTGATAATACCGGATTATTTCGTCAAGTATTCTGATGCTATTATTGCGGCCGGCAAAAAAGTCTCAAAGAACAGCTGGCAGATGAAGAGCGGGGCGCTGGTTACTCATAATGATATACAAGGTTTTTTTGGTATACCTTTACATCAGAAAATAGTTCCACAGCAGCTTCGAGTCCCTGGCGATCCACGTGATTACAGGAAAGGCATTCACCAGGGAATAGATTTCTACGCTACAAAATACGGTGATCCCATTTATGCGGCTGCGCCAGGTGTCGTGATCAGAATAGACAAGAATT
>JAQULX010000437.1 GCA_028718465.1 Dehalococcoidales bacterium
ATGCTCGGCTCTGAGGAGATACGGATACTCATCACCGCACTTGGGACCGGCATAGGCGTCGACGACTTCGATATAGCGAAGATAAGGTACCACAAAGTTATTCTCATGACGGACGCGGACGTTGACGGCGCGCACATACGCACCCTTCTTCTTACCTTTTTCTACAGGCAGATGCCTCAGGTGATCGAAAACGGCTATCTTTACATAGCCCAGCCGCCGCTTTTCAAGGTCAAGAAAGGCAAGACTGAAAAGTATATACAGAACGAGTCAGAGATGCAGAACATGCTTTTCGAGCTCGCCTCTGAAGATATCGTTGTTTCCCTGAAGGGTCAAGAGGTGAAGGGTAAGGCACTGATACCTTTTCTGAAGCGTCTTTCGAGCTACGAGAAGCTGATAGAGTGGTTCGATAGAAGGCGCAGGGACACGGCGGTCCTCAGGGTATTGCTTGACGAAGGGGTCGACAAAAACCTGCTTAAGGACAAGAAGGCCCTT
Source organism: Dehalococcoidales bacterium (assembly GCA_028718465.1). The sequence continues at coordinate 493 of JAQULX010000437.1, forward strand.
GCCGCCCTTCTCGAAAAGATACAAAAGAAGGTAGCCGGCGCAAGCATCGACGAGATCACCGTGGATGAAGAGCACGAGGGGTTTAGTGTGGAGATCAGGAGGCAGAATTACAAGCTCGTGCTCGGCGCGAATTTGTTCTCTTCCCCTGAATACAGGGAACTGGAGACCCTGCACGGCTATATGAAGGAGATGGGCAAGCCGCCATATACCATTACGGCGAAGGACGGCCCGAGGGAGCTGAATTCAACGACCGAGCTTTACCACTACGTATTCGAGGCCGCAAGAAAGGGGCTTTCGATACAGAGGTATAAGGGACTTGGGGAGATGAACCCGCAGCAGCTCTGGGACACGACTATGGATTCCGAGAAGAGGACCTTGCTTCAGGTGAGCATCGAAGACAGCGTCCAGGCGGATGAGATATTCACGATCCTGATGGGCGATCAGGTGGAGCCGAGGAAAGATTTCATAGTCAAGCACGCGCTTGAGGCGAGGAATATAGATATTTAGCCTGTCTGTTTGTGTCGGAGATCGCACTTTGTGAAATTTGGAGTGCACTTTGCGAAATGGCGATTTCCTTATTTATGACATGTTACAAACAATTTTCGTGCACCATTTAAAATAGGATAGTTTTGTCATAAGATATAGTAAATTCTGCTTGTCTCCCGTTACCTCTGACTGATAATGCTCGTCGTCTGGTGAAGGGTATTGGAGTGGACTTCACCGACAAACGCTCAGCCAGCGGCTTTCGACTGTCGCAAGATTCCCGATACAAACATGCGTATTTGCAACTGAGCCCTGATTTATGGTGTACCGCCGGTAACTGGCACTGGACTACTTTTGCAATGCCCGCAAGGTTGCTACCGGATAACGACATCTACTTTGTACTGGAAAATAAAATGAAGATGTTGTAATTTATTCCCGGGGAGTAAATTAAGGAAAGGGATGACTCCATGGGACTAATATACGGTTCTTGCATGTTAGTGGAGAAGGATAGCCTAATACCCAAAGCGGTTAAGACCGTCCTTGAGTTAATATCCAATTTTGCGTATTAGACCCGACCGAAATTGAATGAGTTCAATAAATTGGGGATTGCATCATCGAGAACACAGCCTGCCCTTTTCGATTGAATTCGTTCAGATAATGCCTGGTTAGCCACAAAGATTAAAGGAGATATAACATGGCCCGTCCTCGCATATTCGTAAGCTCAACATTCTATGATCTCAAACATATTCGAACATCTCTTGAAGGCTTTATAAAGGGTCTTGGATATGAACCTGTGCTATCGGAAAAAGGGAGTATAGCATATGATCCAGCAATGCCATTGGATGAATCATGTTATCGGGAGACAAAGACATGCGACATCTTTGTCCTTATAATTGGAGGGCGCTATGGCTCTGAAACCAGTTCCGAAAAGAAGCAATTGAAGAAGGACTTCTATGAACGATATGAGAGCATAACAAAAAAGGAGTACGAATCAGCCTGCGGCCGTGATTTACCTACTTACATATTAGTAGACCGAGCTGTTTTTGTTGAATATGAAACCTTTAAGCGAAATCGTGAGAATACGTCTATTGACTATGCCCACGTATACTCTATTAACATATTTTACATGATAGATCACATCATAAACAGAGCAAGAAATAATCCTCTTTATCAGTTCGAACGACTCATAGATATTGAGAATTAGCTGCGTGATCAGTGGGCAGGTCTATTTAGAGAATTGATTATAAGGCGGTCAGAACAACAGCAACTGGCGTCGCTTTCAAACCAAATAGCAGAACTATCCAGTGTCAGTGGAACGCTCAAGCGATATATGGAAGAAGTTGTTACACGCGTTAGCAAATCGGATACAGAAGCTGAGCGCTTAATCGAATCTGAAGATACACGTTTAGATTGGGACCGGCGTCGCCGTGAATTCTTAAAAGTAGATATTGTTAATGAACTTATTCAGTTCTTAAATTTTGCCGAAGAAGAAATAATAAATATTTATAGCAAGGCTACAAGTCTTGAAGAACTTGCGGAATCCTTGGAACATGCGACAAAGGGAAATGAGCCCAATATTGGCGCGAATACAGCGATATCTCACTGGAAAAAACATCCTGAGATCGTGAAAGATATTAATCGAGCAAGAGCCCTTTTGAAAAAGAAACCTATCGGTTTTCTGAATGGTAAACCTACTAATGAATCAGTGCTAACAAAAAAATCCAGCGGACGCCAAAAAAAGCGCCGCTGATTTCGCTCGTTCCCTCCCTCCGCTTAGCTCCGGGAGGGAATGCGGCGCTTAGAATAGAGTCCCGGGAGGGAGTTTCAGGTGGGTTTCAAAATATTTATTAGCTGGTCTGGCCAAAAAAGCGAACGTGTGGCACACCGTTTAGCTGAGTGGTTACCTTCAATTGTTCCAAATGTTGATCCTTTGCTTTCGTCAAATATTCCAGCAGGCGCAATGTGGCTGCGCGATATTGCAGATTATCTCGCATCTGCTGAAATGGGACTTATCTGCGTCGCTAAAGACAACATTAACTCGCAATGGTTAAATTTTGAAGCTGGCGCGTTGTGGAATCATTTCGCGGCTTCTATACCAATCTGTCCGGTATTGATAGACCTTGCCTCTTCTGAGTTAACTGGGCCACTAAGCCTCTTCCAGGCGAAGCCGTTTGACGAGCAGGGCATGAAGACAATATGTAGGCTATTAGCAGAAAAAACAGCTTTAAGTCGTGAACGGGTTGATATTAGCTTTAAGGCTGTTTGGCCCCGCCTAAAGGATGATGTAACTAATGACCTCAACAGCTTTACAACACCTGCTCCTAAAGCTAAGTCAACACCGTCAAAGGATCAAAATGAGAATGATTTAAAGGGAGCAGCTATACAGATTATGAGTTATCTCAACCATAATGATTTTGACATGGTGAGTTTTGAACGCATCAGGGAACGAATAGATGACTCCTATAGTGATGAGTTTTTATTGTCTCTTATTAAGAAATTTCCAAAAAAATTTCGGCGAGCGACGCCTAAAGGTGCAAAACCTGGAACTG
>JAQULX010000438.1 GCA_028718465.1 Dehalococcoidales bacterium
TGATATTGTTAATGTACACATGTTACAATCACGGAAATATAATCAAAGAGCTACATGTTAGAATAGGATAGCAGGATCACACCTTAACTTTGAGTGATCCCTGTCCAGACAACGGGGACCACCTCATAGAATCTACTCCTAATTTGCTGATCCTACTTGTAATACTTATTTTGGATAAGATTATTCTAATTAAGTATAATTGAATATTGGAGCCTATCCCCACCTGTTCGCCTCTTCCAAGACAAAGTAACTTCAGAGTAATAATAACCCAAATATGAGAGTGCTAATTTAAGATTCAGATTACATATTGACTGCTATATTGATAAGGATTAACATCTGGTTAACGCTTAATGCATTATTAACACATTGAGGAAAAACCATGCCGAACGAAAAAAGGCCGTTTGTTTTCAATATACCTGCAGGAGGGTTTGATGCCCTACAAATAGAAGTAACTGAGATCGAAGGTTTCTGGATATTTGATATCCAGGTTGATCAGCAACGGAATGCGTTAGATGATATTGGCGCTTATGTATTGAACCATGATAATTTTCTCGTTTGGCGTACTCGTCAACAAACAAATAGAAATAAAACATCAATTGGAATCCCTTCAGTCTCAATGGTTGCTTCCGGAAGACTTCACTGGGGAGCATTGTCATTTCGCCCCTTTGAACTCGGACAATATCAACTTGTACTTGATAACAGTCATTCTTCCTTTACAGCCAAGATTGTAAACGTTTCCGCCCACTGGCTGCCGTATGAATCGCAAACTAGGACATCGGTAAGAGAACCATTAGCTTCGTTAGGATGGCATGATACTTGGAAATTGTTCGAGAAAATGGAACAAGACTTCAAAGAGAATCACTTTGCTGAGGCGAGTTATAACATGAGAACTGCTCTGGCTACACTATGGAAGCAGGTAGTTGAGAAAAATTCCGGGCAGCCAGTCGTATTTGATCCTGGAAAATCAACAGAGATTGGCTTATTGCAAAAGCCAATGGAATCCTATGTACCACCGTATCTACTATCTGGTGTACGCCAAAGTTGGTCGCTTTCCTCTGAGTTGGCTCATATCGAAAAACGGAGCGGTGAGGAACCTTCATTCGACCAAGCATTATTAGCTCTGAGGTATGCATATGCATCAGCGGCTTTCTTGCTCTCTTTGGTAAATAGAAAGTAATCCCAAGTACTGATCTGCTGTGCAAAGATGACATCTCGTAAAAGTGTTTGGATTCTGAGGGAACACTACGACATTTTTCTCAATCTTCGGACCAATGAAGAATCTCTGGTGAAAAAGAAGAACAACTTCATTCCAAAGTTTTACTCCCTGGCCTCTTATTTTCTCCTATTCAATTCTATCTATACTATTCTATCTATGAGACTAACGCCTATTAAATTAGTGGTCGTCAGAGCCAGAAAATTAGAGGCATAATCTATCCCTTTTACAGGGGTCATGGGGGGTCACCCCCGGTAAGCTAGAACATCCACTTTTTATCTCAGGAGGGGTGACCCCCCAGACACCTGATAATTACCCCGGAAAATGAACTGATGCAACCCCGGTTGCTCAAGCCAAAATTATTACTCCCATTTTTTATCAGTTGCTGCATCCTAAAGAGCCTAATGTATTGACAAGCTTAAGTTAGTGGTTTATATTAAGTATAAACAGGTATAAACTAAGTATTAACAGGGAGGCTTCGATGCAGTCAACCAGACGTAAGCCATTTGCCATAGGCGGATCTAAGGGGGTTACTATCCCTCAGGGAATGACCATAGGAGAAGAAGTTTCCATGGCCGCTGGAGACCGGTTACTCCTGGTGGATGCTTCCGGGGAGATTCCCGATTACAAACTGCTGCAATTCTTCATTGACTATGTGGAACCGGCTTTCCAGAACTGGAAGGAAGCGCAGAAACAGGGCTCCACGAAACCGGGAGGATACCGGGTACTGCAACACGAATCACCCCAGGCAGTGTTGCCGGCCAAGCCTTTGGAAGCGGAAGGAATTGCGACCCCGCAACCGGATGTGCCGGTGGTATCCTGTTTTAATTGCGGCCAGCTGATTGCCTGGACCCTGGATAAAGGCGCCAGTGCGGTTTGCCCAAGGTGTGGAGCCATACTGCGCTTAGTAGTTACACCTAAGGCATTACAGTAGAGGATTGGTAAGAGGGGGAGGCATTTATGACTGCTTCATGCGCAATTCGTGATTTATTAGCGAAAAATATTACTTCCAGCGCCGGAGTTTGGAGATTGGATGAGAAAGTGGTTTCATCCGCAGCGGTCCAGGAAATCATCCATCTTGGAGAGGAGTCCACTTTCCTCAATGCCATGGGTCTCAGTCCCACAGAGGATAATGAAAGACTACAGGAGTTAACCTCTTTACTGGAGAGCGATCAAGCCACTCAGGCCTGGTATCAGGAAGGCCAACGCTGGCGAGTGAGCGGGATTATGCAGTCCGCAAGTGAGGTATTACCCAAGATAGCTAATAGCCTGAGGATAGATGCCAATCCCGGACGAATAGGCCGCTTGTTGCGAGCACTGCCGGTACTGGCCGGGAGCCAGTTTACTCCATTGGGTGCCAACCTGAGCCGGGTATTAGATGTCGAGCCGCTTGCGGAAGTCTTGATTCTGGCTTATGGTAAAGCTTTTTGCCAACGGGATGAAGCGGTTTTAGCCGCCATTGACCGGCTGATTATCAGTGACCGAGTACTTGGACCGGTGGCGGTAGAGCTAACCAGTCACTTGCTCGGTGAATTCAATTTCGATCGCCTTAATCTGGATCCCCAGAGCCGTGAAGCGCTCATCGACTGCCTGGTCTTATTGGTCAGCAGCGCCCTGGAAAAGGTGGAATATGAATCTAATCCATCTCAAAGGTAACCTGGAGGAGCTAATATGAATCTGGAAGAAATCATTGCCCGCCGCCGTAAATACAAGCTTTCACCTTCGGAAGAAGAGCTCAGAAGCTTACCGGACCGCCTGGCTTATGGCTATGCCCGGGTCTCAACTACCGAGCAGATTCATGAGAGCGAGCAGTCCATCAAGGAAATCGCCCACCTGGTAGCCCTGGCTCGTAACGATGGCTACAAAACGGTCCTCTCTCAAGAAGAGGTAGATAACCGGATTCAAGCCATCTTGAAGGGTGACCCGGCGGCTCGCATGTACTGGGAAGACGGTGAGGTGATCGTGGATTGCCGGGATCTGGGCATCTCCGGTCAGTTATCCGAGGCTAAACGGCCGGGACTGGCGAACCTGCGCAAGATGCTGGAAGCCAGTAAGGTTGGCTGTCTTTATCTGACCGAGGGTATGAGCCGTCTTTCGCGAGATCAGGACCGCATCATCTCCCATCAGTTGCTCAAGCTGCTGAAGGAACAGAGATGCCGGGTACGCACTCCGGACGGGCTGTGGAATCCGGCCATTGAAAGGGACTGGGAATATTTACATGAGGAGCTGGAAGACGCCGCCGATGAGAAAAAGGTAATGGGGAAAAGACTGCGGCGCCGGCGGAATAATAAAGCTAAAGAAGGC
>JAQULX010000439.1 GCA_028718465.1 Dehalococcoidales bacterium
TTAGAGGATTTTTCTCGGGGTCTTCATAGAAGTTTCTTAATCCCGGCGGGTCGTTTTCCCAGTCCTCCGCTACAGGCACTACAAAGTAACTTTTTTCCTCGAAATCATCCCAGCTAATAAACTGGTTCATACCGGAGCTTTCGTAAACCGACATTTCCAGATTTCTAACGCTCATGCCTCCGGTGACCTCTTCCAGTTTACCCAGCTTTTTCGCGATTTCGCAGACTATTTCGAAGTCGCTCATGGACTCACCGACAGGCTGGATGGCCTGCCTTTGCAAAGCAATGCTCTGGAATTCCATGCCCTGCCGGCTGTTGGTAACGATGTCTTCTACTTCCATGGTGGTATTAGCCGGCAGAATAATATCTGAATACAGACTATCATTTTCCAGCCATGGGTGCTGAGTAATAATGCATTCTATTTTCGAAGATTGAAGCGCCTCCGCAGTTTCATTGCCGCAATTCCAGCAGGTGGTACGGCAGGGGCTGTCCGTCCAGATCATATGAATTTCCGTACCGCCCTCTTCTTTCGGAATGGGATAAGTATATTTTTTGAACTGGTCTTCGAGAGGTGCGTAGATAGCCCCTGTCCCCCAAAAAGTAACCGGCGGGTTAGCGATCGCCTTATGGACCAGGGTCTTGGGAATAAACTGCTTTGTGCTGACAAAAAGAGCTGCGTTATGGGGTTGCTTGATTCGATCTAACAGTTTGGAATCAAAGAAGGTGTCCGAGAATAGTTTGCCCCGCGGCATGCCGGCATAGCTGATCTGGTATTGATGGACGCCGGGCTTGCCCAGTCCCTGCATACCCAGCAGAATACATTCCAGTCGAGCCGGTTCATGGGAATAGGGTCCCCGGATGTAGCTGCCCCCGAAATAATGGGCGATGGAGGTGATTTGAGAAGCAAACTGCCGGGCCAGGGCCTTAATGGTCCATTCGGGTACCCCGCATTTGGCAGAAGCCCACTCCGGGGTCTTGGCTATGCCGTCTTCTTTGCCAAGCACATAGTCCGCTACCTTGTCAAAGCCGACGGTATGGGTCCTGACGTATTCCTTATCATAGGTCCCTTCGGTAATCCAGGTATAGATGATAGCCAGCTGCAGGGCGGCATCGGTGTTGGGTAATACCGGTATCCATTTATCGGCATGGACGGCTGCCCCATAGTTCAGGTCCGGGCAGATATAGACCTGCTTGATGCCCACCTGAGTCCAGAAATAGCATAGCCGGGTAGCTGCCTGCCCGGTAAATCCCCAGGGTGTGGTCTCCGGATCTCCTCCCCAGAACAGTACCTGCTGGCAATTTTCGGTAATATCCTTCATCAGGTTGGCGGAAGGCCTCATCATTCCTACCCAGCCCTGCCCCCAGACGTGCTTGCTGCCCCAGAACCACCCTTCCCAGCTATCCGGGTTCCTGACCTGCTGGGTAAATCCTCCCATTTTATGCATTAAAAGTCCGGAGCAACCGTGCGAAGCATGGATCAGCTTGTTCTCGCTGTGCCCATCTTCCTGAAGCAATATGGCATAAGGGCCATACCTGGCCTGTACCCTGCGGATTTCGGCGGAGATGATATCGGTGGCCTCGTCCCAGGAGATCCTTTTGAACTTGCTCTTGCCCCGGTTCTGAGGATTTCTCTCCCCATTGGGGTCCCAGTCAACCCTCTTCAGAGGATACAGTATCCGGTTGGGAGAATACACCCGCTTCTTGTAAGCGATAGAGAAGGGAGCTACCAGTGATTTCATCAACGGCTCGTAGGTCTTCCCGTTTCTTCGCACTTTCCATGGATTAAACTGCTCCTTTTCGTATTTCCAATCGAAATGGAAAGGCCTGATCCGCAGTATCTTACCGTTTTTGACATCCACGGCGCAGGGACCACCGCCTCCCTGGGCTCCTCCCAGTGACAGAGCTTTAATAACCGTAGTTTCCTGCTCCAGAGTCTTAATTTTTCCGTTTGGGTTTTCCTGAAAAATTTTCTCAGCCATAGCGAACACCCTCTCTTTAATTAATGGTAAAATAGTGCATAATACCTTTTATGGTTATTCCTATAGAATATAATAATACGACACTGTGTCAACTAATCTGTCACAAACGGAGCGGCTGTAAAAAAACAGAAGAAAAGAACCGGGAATACCATACAATTCGCCGGCCCGAAGGAGGGAACGAATATGGGAGGAGTTTACGGCAGGAAAGACCGTACGGCGCGGTTATTGAAATTACAGCTATTGCTGCATCAAAATCCCCGGGGACTGGACATTGAGGAGATAGCCCGGAAGTGCTCGGTGAGCAGACGCACGGCTTACCGTGATCTGGAAGCCCTGGAATCAGAACTGGGGGTGCCGGTCTGGGAAGAGAGGAACAAACGCGGGATCGCCGAGGGCTATTTTCTGCCGCCTATTACCTTTACGGTGGTCGAAGCTATGAATATTTTCCTGGCGGCGCGGCTGGTGCAAAATTTCTCATTTCAATACAGCCCGAATATGGCTTCGACTTTTATGAAGCTGAACGCCATCATCCAGCCGCCCTTGAAGCAACAGATACAGAATACAATCGATTACATGGAGAAACTGCCACTGGACGAACAAAAAACAAGCAATTTTAACCGCCTGACCCAGGCCTGGTTATCACAGCGCAGGGTCAAGATCCAGTACCAGGCGTTAGCGGATACCGGGCCGAGAGAACGCATTATCGAACCGTATTTTATCGAGCCCTCTTTCTCCGGTCATTCCAGCTATGTGATCGCCTACTCCCAGCCTGATAAAAAAATCGAGACATTTAAAATAGACTGCATTACCAGCAATGTCGCTATTCAGCCGGAGACCTATCAAATACCCGCTGATTTCAATGCCATCGATTATCTAAGTTCGGCCTGGGGCCCGCATGCTGATGGTGAGCCGGAAAATGTTAGATTGCATTTTAATCCCAAAATGTGTCAGGTTATTACGGCCACCAGATGGCATTCATCCCAGCAGGCAGAGATACAGGAGGATGGATCGGTGATCATGAAGTTTAAGGTCCATATTACGCCGGACTTTGTGATCTGGGTGATGGGTTGGGGCAGCACGGTAAAAGTCCTGGAACCGCAGACACTGAAAGACCATGTTGCCAGGATTGCCAGGGCGATGGTGAAATTATACGGTCAATAAGGGGATGCCCCTCATTCATGGCCCAGGACAACAACCTGGATGGCGGACGGCAGGCTGGACCTGGTGACAGTAAGTTTGGGTTGGGGGACGGATTCCGTCAGTCCCATTTCCTTGAGGAATTTGTCTATGGTATCGATTTCCTTATTCAGTGACGGCGTTTTATAGTGCATCGGAATGACTATTTTGGGATCAATGCTCCGGACTATGGCGGCAGCCTGGGAAGCGCCGATAGTGGTCACGCCGCCAACAGGAACCAGCAGAACATCCACGTTCCCTATTTCTTCGATCTGGCTGGAGCTCAAGGGATGGCCCAGATCGCCCAGGTGGCAGATAGTGACATCGTCTACTTCGATAGCGAAAACAGTGTTTTTCCCCCGG